>CAZPOZ010000651.1:0-2200 GCA_964588235.1 uncultured Planctomycetales bacterium | reverse complement strand
ACCGCGAGGGCCTGCTCAAGAACCGCTACGTCGGCCGCACGTTCATCATGCCGGGCCAGGCCAACCGGGCCAAGAGCGTGCACGCCAAGCTCACCACGCTGCCCATGGAGCTGGAGGGCAAGCGCGTGCTGCTGGTGGACGACAGCCTCGTGCGCGGGACGACGACCCGCGCGGTCGTGGCGATGGTGCGCGAGGCGGGGGCCCGCGAGGTCTACCTGGCCGTCGCGGCGCCCAAGATCAAGCACCCCTGCGTCTACGGCGTCGACATGCAGACGCGCAACGAGTTCCTCGCCCGGCGCGAGAAGACCGACGAGCGCATCGCCGCCGCCCTCGGCGCGGACGCCGTGGTCTACATGACGATCGACGAGATGGTGCGCGCCGTGCGCGGGCCGACGACGCGCGTGAAGCAGTTCTGCATGGCCTGCATGGACGGGCGCTACCCGACGGGCGACGTGACGCGGGAGACGTTGCGCGGCATCGAGAGCGAGCGCACCCAGGCCTCGCGGCGCGCCGAGGCGGCGGCGGCCGCCGACCCCTGCGCCCGCAGCCGGGCGGGCGAAGGGCGGCTCAACGGGGGTTGACGCCGGACGGCTCGCCCGGGAGCGGCGCCGGCCCCAGCGGCGTCAGATCCAGCGGCAGGCGCATCCGGTCGCTGCCGTACACGGAGACCATCTCGGGCCCGGGCAGCAGCCGCCGCCCCTCGTCCAGGCCGAAGGCCTCGTAGGCCAGCGGGTCGGAGGGATCGAGCACGGGCAGCCGCCGCCGCTCGGCCCGGAAGAGGGGGTGCTCGACGAGCAGCTCGTACTCGCCCGGCTCCACCGGCCCGACCTCGTAGACCCCCGGCTCGGAACCCTCGAAGAGGAGGTGCGCGCTGGCCGCCGCCCAGTCGGCGCTGCTGCCGCACTGGCCGCCCAGCACGCCACGCAACACGAGGTCGAGCCAGTCGGATCCGTTGCGCGCGTGCTCCAGGTCGAGCACGGCGCCCCGCACGGGCTCGCGGGAGGAGGCGTCGGAGAGCAGCAGCGAGAGGCGGCTGCCGCGGCGCAGGCGCACGTCGGCGGACAGCTCCAGCGGGCCCGGCGCCGGGCCCGGGCCGGCCGCCCGCGGCGCCGCGCGCCGCACCGTGGGCGCGTGCCCGGGGGCCCAGGCCACCAGCACGGCGGGCCGGCGGGGGTCCAGGCCTTCGAGCCGGTAGGCGCCGTCCTCCGCGGTCTGCGTCGAGCGCAGCAGCAGCTCGCGCCGGGGGGACGGGTCACGCGCGAGGCCCGCGAGCCAGCCGGGGTCCAGCGCCGCCACGCGGGCGCCGGCCACGGGGAGAGCGCGCGCGTCGCGCACGTGCCCGCTCACCGCCAGGCCGCGGTGCAGGCGCAGCGCGCCCAGCTCGCGCAGGTCCCCGCCCGGGGCCGCGCCCGCGCTGAGGGCCTCCACCGGGACCGCGCGCTCGAGCCGCCGCCCGGGCGCGAGCAGCGCGAGCAGCAGCGGCTGCCGGGGCAGGCCCGGCAGCAGCACCCGGCCCTGGTCGGTGGCCAGCCCCCGGTCCAGCAGCACGCGGCCGTCGTCGGTGCGCACCACGATCCAGGCGGCGCTCAGCGGCTCGTCGGTGAGCCCGTCGAGCAGCGTGGCCGCCAGCGTCTGCGTGCCGCCCAGCGCCAGGGTCAGGGGCGGCCCCCCGGGGGCCACGACGGCCCGCGCGACCAGGCCCAGCGCGCGCGCGTCGCCCGCCCCCCCGGGCCGGGCCCCCGGCTCGTAGGCGGCGACCACCTCCACGAGCGGCGCCAGGCTCTCCACGCCCTCGAGCCGGAAGCGGCCCTGCGCGTCGGTGAGCGCGTGCACGCCGGCCGCGCGCACGCTCACCCCCGGGAGCGGCGCGCCCGCGGCGTCCACGACCTCGCCGACGACGCGCCGGCCGGCGTCCTCGAGCGCAGGCGTGAGGCCGAGCTGCACGGGGCCCTCCGCGGGCAGCTCCACGCGGCGCAGCAGGCTGCGCCGCCCCTCGCGGTAGGCGCGCAGGTACACCGCGCCGGGGGCCAGGCCCGGCAGCGTCAGGCGCCCGCCCGGGCCGGTGACGCCCCGGCGGTCGCCCGGCTGCTCCGCGTCGCCCTCCCGGGGCTCGGCGGAGGCGAGCACGCTCAGCCCCACGGCCAGCCCGGCCACGACCTCGTCGAGCACCTCGAGCTCGAGCCGCTCGCCCGGCGCCGGC
>CAZPOZ010000650.1:0-2211 GCA_964588235.1 uncultured Planctomycetales bacterium | reverse complement strand
GGTCCGCGTCGAGGCGACGCCGGGCGGCGGCACGACGTTCCGCGTGCGGCTCCCCGCCGCGCGCGGCGCGCCGCGCCCCGCCCCGTCGCAGGCGCAGGGCCCGCGCGAGGCGCCGGCCCCGTCGGCGGTGCGGGCGACGGCAGGGCACCCCTAGGCTCCCGAGGAGGACGACGACGATGGGCGCGCGGATCCTGGTGGTGGAGGACGACCCGTCGATCCGGCTCGGGCTGCAGCGCAGCCTCGGGTTCGAGGGCTACGCCGTGGACGTCGCGCGCGACGGCGAGGAGGCCATCCAGCGCGCCTTCGACCGCAAGCCCGACCTCGTGCTGCTCGACCTGATGCTGCCCAAGGTCAACGGCTTCGAGGTGTGCAAGACGATCCGCAAGTACGACCCCAACATCCCGATCGTGATCCTCTCGGCCAAGGGCGACGAGGGCGACAAGGTGCTCGGGCTCGAGCTGGGGGCCGACGACTACATCACCAAGCCCTTCTCGATCCGCGAGCTGACCGCGCGCATCAAGGCGGCGCTGCGCCGGCGCAAGGCGCTCGAGGGGGAGGTCGAGTCCTTCGACGAGGAGGGCATCAAGATCGACTTCGGCGCCTTCAAGCTGTCGGTGAACGGCGTGGACCAGGAGCTCTCGAGCAAGGAGTTCCACCTGCTGCGCTACCTGATCCAGAACCGGGGGCGCGTGCTCTCGCGCGACCAGATCCTGAACAAGGTCTGGGGCTACGACTACGACGGGACGCCGCGCACGATCGACAACTTCATCAACAAGCTGCGCCAGAAGCTCGAGAAGGACCCCGTCAACCCGCTCTGGATCCAGACCGTCCGCGGCAGCGGCTACCGCTTCAAGGCCCAGGGCGAGTAGCGCGCCGCGCGGCGCGTGCCGCCGGCCCGGGCGGCGCCGGCGCTCAGGAGCCGTGCACGCGGAAGCGCGTGGCGGCCAGGCCCACCGCGGCGGTGCCGGAGCCGGCTGCCTCGCCGGGCCAGAGCAGCACCTGGGCCTCGATCTCGGCCTCGGCCGAGGGTCCCGGGTTGGGGAAGGCGCCGTAGGGCACCCACAGGGAGGTGGCGTAGTCCTGCCGGCCCCCGGGGTGGCGCAGCGGCTGCGTGCGCACGACCAGCTCGCCGGTGGCGGGGTCGGCGAAGGAGGGCCGCAGCGAGCGCACCCGCCGGCCCGTGGCCACGTCGTCGAAGGACGCGGTCAGGTGGTAGGGGCCGGCCGGGCCGTCGATCGTCAGCTTGACGTCCAGGCGCAGGCCCAGGGTCCCGTCGAGCATGGCCAGGTTGTGGTTCTTCGTCAGCTCGACGATGCGCGTGCCGCCGGCGCCGGCCGGCGCGGCGGAGGGCAGCGGCGCCTCGCGGGCGATCACCGTCAGTGGGGGCGCCGCGGGGGCGGGGGGCGGGAAGGCCGTCGCGGCGGGCGGGAAGGCCGTCGCGGCGGGCGCCGCGGCTCCGTCCCTCAACAAGGCCACCGGCGCCGTCGTCCAGTCGAGCACCTCGTCGGCGCCGCCCCCCGTCGCCCGGCGGAACAGGCTCACGCGCGCCTCCACGCCGCCGGCCGCGTCGGGCAACGCGCCGTAGGGCACCTGGAGGTCGGCCTGGTACTCGCCGGAGGGCACGGCATGCACCATCGGCTGCGAGAGCAGCAGCAGCGCCCCCGTGCCGCGGTCGGCGAAGGCCGGCAGGCGGGACGTCAGGACCTTGCCGTCGCGGGCGTCGAAGAAGAGCACGTTCACGTAGAACGCGCGGCCCTGGTCGCCCTCGAGCAGGAAGCGCGTGCCGACGCGCAGCTCGCGGCCCCCGCCCGTCACGGCCTGGGGCACGGCCTCGACCGAGAGGATGCGCGTGCCGCTGGCGGGTCGCGCCGGCCCGGCGGGCCGGACGGGCTGCCAGGAACGGCCCCCGTCGGGCGAGGCGAAGGTGCCGCCGCCCGGGGTGACGACCTCGAGGGGCTGCGGGGCGCCGACGCCGGGCGCGCCCAGCCGGCGCACCGTCGGGGGCGGCAGCGGCGCGCCGGTGGCCGGCTCCTCGGCTGCGAGCGGCGCGCTCCCCAGGGTCAGGGCGGCCAGCAGCAGCCGAACGTCGAACCTGCGCATGGGCGAGCCCTCCCGGGACGGCGGGCCATGCTACCGCGCCGCCCCCCTCCGGCCTCAGGCGCAACGCCACCAAGAGGGGCGATGCGAGGCACGTGCGGCGCGCTGGAGCCG
>CAZPOZ010000649.1:0-2212 GCA_964588235.1 uncultured Planctomycetales bacterium | reverse complement strand
ACGGCCGCCGGCCACGCGCGCCCCTCAGCGCGGGGTGCCGTCGCCGGGCGGCGCGTCCCCCGGATCGGGCATGCCCGGGGGGAGGCCGGGCGGCTTCTCGTCGGGCAGGCGCGGCACCAGCGGCGTGCCCGGCGCCCCGGCGGGAGCGCCCTCCGGATCCGGCGCCACGTCGGCAGCCGGGGGCGGCAGCGCGGCGGGGTCGGAGAGGCTCTTGCCCGAGGCGGCCCCGAAGAGCTGCGTCCAGTGGTGCGGCACGCTGCGTCCCGCCCCCATCTCGGTCCAGCCCCGGCCGAGCATGTTGCGGTGGTGGCCGCTCGAGCCGAACCAGGCGCGGAAGGCGTCGCGGCCGGTGGGCGTGCCCCAGGCGATGTTCTCGCCCACGCCGCCGCCGTAGCCCTGACGGCGCGCGCGCGTGCCGGGGTCCTTCAGCTCGGGGAAGGCCGGGTTGGCGTGCGCGAAGTAGTCGTGCTGCTGCATGTGGCGGCTGTGGCCGCGCGCGGCGCGCACGAGCCGCTCCTCGATCTTGACCGGGGCGCGGCCCATCAGGATGCGGTACTCGTTCACCGCGCGCACGTTGTCGCGCTCCTCGCGCGTGGCGCTCGTGGCCACGCGCTCGTTGTAGGCCAGCACCTTGAGCGCGTACTCGCGCGCCCCCTGCGCGCTGCCCGGGGCGTAGGAGGGCATGTCCACCGCCCGGCTGGCCAGCGCCTCGAGCGGGCCGAGGTCGGGGACGTGGCCGGGCACCACGCGGGCCAGCGCCTCGTCCACCTCGGTGAGGGCGCCGAGCGCCTCCTTGACCTCGTCGTCGAAGGCGGCCACGAGCCGGAAGGGCCGCTCCCAGACCTCGCGCACCTCGTCCACCCGCCGCTCGACCTCGGCCTGGTTCTGGTGGCCAGGGTTCGGGTAGGGGTAGGCGGCCTCGTCCTCGATCAGCGCCAGCGCGAAGGCCCGGCGCTTCTCGAGCAGCTCGTAGAGGCGCTGGCGCGTGCGGCCCGACGACCACACCTTCCGCCCGCCGATCTCGGCCACCAGCGCGGCGCGGCGGTCGGTCAGCGCCTTCGTGAGCGCCGGCACGGCCGCGGGCCCCAGGGCGAGCAGCTCGTCCACGGCCACCCGGCGCGCGGCGGCGTCGCGGGCCTGGGCCAGACGGTCCAGCCCGCCGCGGATGCGCGAGGCCAGGATCAGCTGCTCCCGCTCGGCGGGCGAGACGTAGCGCTCCTCGTAGGGCACGTAGCCGCCCTCGGGCACCGCCTCGCCGCGCCAGCGGGCGAGCATGCCGAAGAGCATCGAGCGGTCGGCGCCGCCCTCGCCCGCGCGCACGAGCATCTTCTCGCAGGCCGCGGCCGCGCCCACCTCGTGGAGCAGCGCGGCCATCGGCAGCGCGTCCTGCGCGCCGGCCTGCATGCGCTCGGCCAGCAGGGCGAAGAAGGGGGCCGGCTGCCGGGCCCAGAGCAGCCGCGTGGAGCCGCCGGACACCGCCACGCTGATGCCGTCGCGGTCGGCCGAGACCGGCGCGGCGAACAGCCGCTCGGCGAGCTCGAGGCGCCCGTACTTCCCGGGGGTCGCGCTGAGGTCGCCGGCCAGCGTGTCCAGCCCGTTGCGCGCCAGGGCCAGGTCGGCCCGACGGTCGAGCAGGGCCTGCTTGACCGCGGGGTCGCCGCCCAGCGCCGCCAGCCCGCCGTCCAGGCGCTCGACCGCCTTGGCGAAGGCCCGCTGCGCGACCAGGGCCTGCACCTCGCCCTGCAGCGTGGCGAGCATCGCGGCGGCGTCGGCCGCGGGCGTCGGGGCCGCCGGGGACGGCGCCGTGGCCGCGGGGGCGGCGGGCTCGCCGGGCCCGGGCGGGGGCGGCGTGGGAGCCGTGGGCCGCGCCGCGCGCGCCTGCGCCTCGAGCGCGCCCAGGCGCTCGGCCAGCCGGCCGTGCACGCCCGTGCCCTCGTAGCGGGCCAGCACGGCGCTGAGGATCTCCAGGGCCGCGGCGGCGCCGCGGTGCGTGGCGGCCCGCTCCACACGCTCGAGCACCTCGGCGGCGCCGGCCTCGGCGGCGAGGTCGACGGCGGCGTGGCCGGCGCGCACCTCCTCGAGCAACGAGACGCCGGCGGGGGCCGTCTCGGACGCGCGGCTCCAGCGGGCCCGCGCCTCGGTGTAGCGGCCCTCGGCCGCCAGCGCCTGCGCCTCGGCGCCCAGGCGCTCGGCCTCGGCCGCCCGCCACGCG
>CAZPOZ010000648.1:0-2230 GCA_964588235.1 uncultured Planctomycetales bacterium | reverse complement strand
GAGCGAGCAGGGCCTGGATCAGGCGCAGGGCCAGGCCCGCCACGACCTTGTGCGCGTCCACGAGCAGACCCAGGGTCTCGCGCGGGGCGTCGGGCCTGAGCCCCAGCGCGAGCGACTCGAGCAGCTCGGCGCTGGGCTCCGGCCAGGGCACCTGCTTGTCGAACAGCGCCCGCACGGCGGCGTCGCACCCCTCCGGCTTGGAGAGGTCGAAGACCTGACGGGCGTCGTCCACCGACAGGGGCGCGATCTGCCGGAGCAGGATCTGACGCGCCTCGGGGGAGAGGCCGTTGGCGCGGTCGCGCAGCGCCGCGCGCAGCACGGCCCGCACCCCTTCCTGCCCCCGCGCACCGAGGAAGGGCAGACCCCGCACCGCCGCCTCGCGCTGCGCGCCGGTCCAGGCGCCCGCCCGCCAGCGCTCAGCCCAGGCCTCCGGGAGGGCGGCGAGCGTCAGGTTCCAGGCGTTCATCGCGGGACCGGGCACGTTCGACCACCGGGTGTACGGATCGGCCATCCGGGCCTCGAGCAGCACGCGCGGGAAGGCGTCGGGGTCGTCCAGCCACGCCTGCGCCAGCGCCTCCCGCAGCTCGCTGGCGCGCTCCACCAGCTGGAGCAGCGGGAACACGACCCCGACGTCGGGGTTCTGGCCCGCCGGCATGGCGGCGGGGGTCAGCGCCTGCAGCTCGTAGGCGCGCAGCCCGGCGAGCAGCGCCCGGCGCGACGCCGGGTCGCGCACGAGCGCAGCCGCTTCCGCGCCCCCGCCCCGGAGCAGGCTCGAGAGCAGCCCCCTGCGCTCGGCCAAGGCCAGGTCGGAAGCCGACACGAGCAGGAGCGCGTGCTGCTGCCAGGCGGGCGACCTGCGCGTGAGCTGCTCCACGGCCGTGCGGCGGACCTCCTCGACGGCCGCCGAGCGGATCCAGCGCTCGAGCAGCGCAAGGTCGCCCGGCTCCGCGCCCGTGCTCGACCCCGCCCACCACTGAAGCGCCTGGCTCGCCACGCGTGGGTCGCTGCTCGCGTCCACGACGGCCGCCAGCAGGGCGCGAGCCCGAGACGAGACCAACGCGACGCCGCTGAACGGCTCCCAGCCCCGCTCCAGGGCGAGCAGGTCGCGGGCGACCGCCGCCAGCTCGACCTCCGCGGGCAGGTCGTCGAGCCGGGCGAGCAGGGCCTGCGCCAGCCCTGTTCGCTGCGACGGCTCCCAGGTGCGGGCGGCCGGCAGCACCTCGCTCAGGGCCTGGGCCAGGGCCGGGGCCGACGACAGGCTCATGAGGGCGTCGAGCAGCGGCTTGCGGAGCACGCCGCTCGGCTCGCGCAGCCAGGCGCTCAGGTCGGCGGGCGCCACCGCCTTGCGCCAGATCAGGCGCTTGACGGCCAGCTCGCGCAGCGGGGGCAGGGCCGCCGCGTCCGAGGCCACCGCGCGCAGCAGCGCGAGCAGCGCGTCGAGCTCGGGCGTACCGGCCTCCGGCAACGGCTGGCTCTGGATCAGCGTCTGGGCCAGGGAGAGGGTCTCGGCGGTCACGTTGCGCTGCATCCAGCGCCAGAAGGGCAGCGCCCCCTCCAGCCGCGCCAGCAGGGCCTGGTCGAAGGGCTGCCGGGGATCGGCCTCGGAGGTCAGCCGGGCGCGCGCCTCGCCAGCGAGCCCGTCCAGGGCGAGCCACAGGTCGGCGTAGCGGCGCCAGTGGGAGGTCTGCCGCAGCGCCTCCAGGGGCGGCACCTCCTTGAGCGCGAGCAGCGCCCGCACGGCGCGCTCGCGCAGCTGGCCGTTGGCGCTGCTCAGGTGCTGGCGGAGCGCGGGCAGCGCCGGCGCGCCGATCGTCAGCACCTCGTTGTAGGCCACTTCCGCCGCGGCGTGGTCGGAGGATCCCATGCGCAGCACGAGATCGACGATCTTCGCCTGGAACTCGGGGCTGTACTGGTAGCGCCGGTACCAGGCCTCGAACGAGGTCTCGAGATCCACGGCCGTCCACTCGGCCAGCCGCGCACGCGCCTCGCTCAGGTAGGGCTCCAGGAGCGGATGCTCCTTCGCCAGGCGCTCGAGGGTGCGCACGGCCTCCTCGCCCCGCCCCAGCCGGTGCAGCACGAGCGCACGCCGGTAGAGCGCGCGCGCCTTGACCGACGCCGGGCCCTCGGCCTCCAGCACCTTCCCGTAGAGCTCGAGCGCCTGCGCCAGGTCGCCCCCGGCGGTCTCGGCCCACCAGGCCTCGCGGTAGGCCTTCGAGGCCGGGCTGTCGTC
>CAZPOZ010000647.1:0-2243 GCA_964588235.1 uncultured Planctomycetales bacterium | reverse complement strand
CCCGCGACCCCTCGCCGGCGGCCAGCTCCACACGGTCGTCCAGGGCCCCCAGCGCCTTGAGCACGCTCCGCAGCCCCGGGCTGGGACGGGCGCCCGCCTCGAGCCGGCGCCGCAGGCTGGCCGAGCCGGCCCCCTGGGCGCCGTCCTCGAGGACCAGCGCCCCCTCGCCGAGCACGACGGTGCGCGCCGCGTCGGACAGGTTGAACAGCAGCAGCGAGTAGCAGGCGAGCGAGCCGCCGCCCTCGAGCGCGAGCCCCTCGCGCAGCGCCACGTCGTGGGCCTGGTCGGGCCCGGGGTCGCCCCAGACCGTGCTCAGCACGGCCGTCACGCCCTCCTGCCGCCCCACCCAGACGTCCACCTCGCCGGGCGCCCTCCGTTCGGCCGCCACGGGACCGGGTTCGGAGGCCGCCGGAGCCTGGGCGGCCGCGAGCCGCTCGGCCACCCAGACCAGCCCCACCGTCGAGAGCGAGAGCGTGGCCACGACGAGCACGATCGGCGTCCAATCGCGCGGCGCCGACGGCGCCCGGCCGAAAGGGTCGGTCCTGCGGATCACCGCGGCGCGACCCCGTGGACCTGACCCATGCGACGGCTCACTTGCCCTTGGGATCCACCTTCGGGTCGACCCAGGGTCCGCGCCCCAGCTTGTCGTTCTTGCGCCACCAGTCCTGCAGGTCCTTCATCGTGGTCAGGCCGTTGCCCTCGGCGTTGACCGGCGGCCCGCCGCCGGGCGCCGTGGCGTAGTAGTTCACGCACTCGATCACGCCCGTCTTGATCTTGTCCCAGAAGGCCTTGGCGGCCTGAGCCTGCTGGCGCGTCTTCGGGTCGCTGCTGTTCACCTGGTTCGTGCTGCCCTCGGTGCCCGAGTACACGGTGATCATGGTGCCTGCGATCACGTGCCGCTGGCGGGCCGGCACGTTCGTGAACATCTTCATCGCCTTGTGGGCCGCCACCAGGCGCTCCTCGTGGTAGGTGCCGTTGTTCGTGTGGACGAAGTTCGCCGTCAGCCACTCGAGCACCTTGAGCTCGTTCGTGCGGCCCAGGGCCAGGCAGACCGCCTCGGTGAGGCCCGCGGGCGCGGGGATCTCGTCCTTGTTGCGCTTGTCGAAGTCCTTCTCGAGGATCCCCATCAGCTCCTTGGCCTGATCGCCGCGCAGCTTCTCGACCGCCTTGGCGTCGCGGTTCTTGGCCAGGTCGGCCGAGCCGAGGATCTCCCCCAGCGCCTGCGCGGCGCGCAGGTTGACGTCGTTGCGCAGGTTGTCGCCGCCCTTGCCCGCCTGCTTCTGCACCACGCGCACGGCCTTGACGAACAGGTCGAGGCAGGCGTCCTGGAAGGCGAGGATCTCGGCCTCGTGCTTCTTGCGCTTGTCCGACCAGGCCTTGTGCTCGGCCTGGAACTTGGCCTTGTCCGGGTCGGCCGCGTCGGCGCCCGGGTCGGTGGGCTCGGGCTCGGCGAAGGGCTCGATGTTGAAGAAGGCGGCGGCCAGCGCGCTGATCGAGCCGATCAGGTCCTCGTTGGGCATCTTCTTGTCGCCCAGCTGCTCCTTGAGCATGGCGAGGTCCTGCTGGGCCTTGGAGAGCGGGACGGGCTCGGCGCGGGCGACGGCCGGGTCGAGGAGCTGGACGCCCACGAACGCCCCCAGGGCGATCAGGAAGGCGGGCACGAACGACGGGATGCGGACCATGGGACCTCCGGAGCGGTCGTGCGGGGATTGTAGCGGCCGACCCTGGAAGGGGGGCCGTGGGATCCCCGCAAGGGGACGCTCCCCCGCGCCGGCGTGCCCGGGAGTGGACACCTCAGGCCGGGGGAAGGGCCTTGCGGCCGCTCCGGCCCCACCCATCGCAAACCCGCTGCCAGTCCGGCGCGGCACGGCGGCCCGCGGCCGCGGCGGGCGCCTGCACCCCGTAGACTCCGGTCGTGCCCGCCCGCCGCCCCCTGGTCTCCGTCGTGCGCGCGGTCCCCGGGCTGCCGGGCCCCCTCCCGCTGCTCC
Organism: uncultured Planctomycetales bacterium; assembly: GCA_964588235.1. Classification (GTDB taxonomy): domain Bacteria; phylum Planctomycetota; class PLA2; order PLA2; family JAEUHO01; genus CAZPOZ01. The sequence continues at coordinate 255 of CAZPOZ010000647.1, read as the reverse complement.
GGGCCCTGGGCCCCCGCCCGGGCCTGTTCCTGCGCCTGGTGGCGGCCCCCGGCTTCGACGGCGAGCCCTGGTCCTTCCTCGGCCTGGCGCGTACGCGCCTGAGCCTGCGCCGGCTCGGGCCCCGCCGTCCCCTCCTGGCGGCCCTGCGCTGCCTCCGGCCCGACCCCGTGGAGCGGCGTGGCCGGCGCCTGCCCTTCGCCGGGGGCCTCGTCGGCTGCCTGGGCTACGAAGCCCGCAGCGGCGTGGAGGCCACCC
>CAZPOZ010000646.1:0-2244 GCA_964588235.1 uncultured Planctomycetales bacterium | reverse complement strand
TGACGAACGAGCAGTCTCGCAGGGCGCGGCTCGAGACCGCCAGGCGGCCCGGCCCGTCGGACTCCGCGCGCTCCTCGATGCGCGCGGGATGGGGGAGGTCGGGCCGCAGGAGGGTGGGCGTCCAGATGGCCACGATCGGATCCGGCAGCCCCAGCCCCGCCGGGAGGAGGATCTCCAGCCGGCGCGACGGCGGCCCCCGGAGATCCTCGGGCCCCAGGTCCACCCGACCTCCCGGCAGGGCCGGCACCTCGAGCGCCAAGCCCAGGGCATCGCGGCGCTCGTAGTAGCCGAGTCCCTCGTCGTCTTCGGGCGGGACCAGCCACGCGCGCCCTCCGGGCGGCAGTCGGACCTCGGAGCGTCCACCGGTCGACGTCACGTCCAGGGATGCGCCCGGCCCGACGTCCCAGCCCTCACCCGGCAGGCTCAGCGCGGCGGGCTCGGGAAGCGTGAGGCGCACGCGTCGCACACCGCCTTCCACGGGCCCCGCCAGGGCGGTGGCGAGCCCGAACGGGCCGACGGCGGTGACGCCTAGCTCCCCCTGGGCAGGCACGTACGGCAGCTTCTCGGGCGTCTCGAGATCGTCGGGGTCCAGGGGCTGCGCCAGATCCCCATCCGGTGCCTTCGCGAACACCCAAAGCCCGTCCGGGCGCCCGCCGCTCAGCTCGACGCGCAGCCGCGGCTGAGGCTCCAACACGATCGCCAGCTCAGGCAGGCCCGGTACCTCGGGCGGCGGCACGTGGACCCAACCCGCGCGCGGGCGCAGCGCATCGAACGGCGACCCTGGCGCGACGGCGTAGGTGCCAGGCTCCAGGCGCGGCGACAGGCACCAGGCGCGCAGCGCCGTCGTGCCGGTCAGCGGCGTGCCCTCCTGCGCGAAGGTGGGATCCCGGACGAGCTCGTACCAGAGTTGCAACCGGCGACCGTCGTCGAGGCGATCCAGGTCAGGGTAGTACCCGACGCCGGTTCCCGCTGGTGCCACCAGCGTCAGGAGCACGGGTCGCTCCTGCGCGCGCTCGTCCGGATCCAGGTCCGGGTTCCAGCGGATCCCCCGTCCCGGCGTCCACTCCTGCGGGTCGAGTTCCGGCGATCGGTCGCCGAGCCAGCCGAGCGGCCCGCTTGCGGGCGGTGCATAGCCGTGAACGTAGACCGTGCTGCAGTCCGGCTCCACGCCCTTGAGCAGGCAGGTGCCGTCCTGCTCGATGAGCGCGTGGGGCCCACGCACCGTGTCACAGGCGATCAGCAGCCGCTGCCCCCCGATGGCGTCGCGCCGGCCGAGCACGCGGATCCTCAGGTCTCGGCCGGGCTGGGCCACGAAGGTCGGTGCCGCCGTCCAGGCTGGCGCGCCGGGGATGCCGTACTCCTGGCGCACGCCGGGGCCATCGACGAGCGTCACGGCGGCATCCGGGGACACGCGCATGTGCCAGTGCCCAGCGGCGTCCGTGAGGGTGGTGCCTAGACGCGGGCCGTGGCGCCAGCTGTCCAGGGTGGACTCCACCAGGGCTCCGGCGACCGGGCGGCCGCGCACGTCCACGATGCGGCCGTGCTGCTCCGGGGCCGGCTCCAGGTCGACCACGTCCTGACGCGCCCCTTCGCCGTAGGTGCTCTGCGGCGCCATCCCGGGGGCTCGGACCAGCCAGTGCGGGATGCCCGCTTCGCCGGCGAGCATCCGCACCAGCCCGAACGCGTCTGCCGTGCCGGACTGGACCACCGCGCCCCAGCCCTCGGGGCCGGTCCAGTCCAGGCAGTTCTGGACCTCGGCCCAGAAGCGCAGCGGCTCCCCTGTGCGCGCGTCACGCACCAGGAAGCAGGCGCGGTCGGCCTCCAGCCCGGGCAGCGTCCCTGCATAGGGCTCCCAGGCGGGCGCCGCCTGCTCGTCCGGGGTGGCGCTGCCGCGGCCGGCCATGCAGGCGAGCAGCGCGAGAACGAGCACTGCCCGCCGCGCGCGGCGAGGTCGGGGAGGGACGGTCCGCAGGAGGGGCTTGACGCGCACGGGTCTCCCCGCAGAGAACGCCGGCCAACGGTCGTTCGCCGTCGCCTCCAGAGGGTACCGTGCCGCCATGAGCATCGCGTCCACCCCCGTGCCGCCGTCGGATGCGGCCGGGCCCGCGACCCGGGGCGGGGGGCCCGTGGAGGGCGCGGCGTCGGTGGCGGGCCCGGACGCTGCGCCGCCGCCCGCGGCGCCGGCGCTGCTCGGCGAGCGCTTCGGCTTCGAGGGCTGCCGGGCCGGCCAGTCCGAGGTGGGGG
>CAZPOZ010000645.1:0-2245 GCA_964588235.1 uncultured Planctomycetales bacterium | reverse complement strand
GCGCCGGCGAGGGGCGCGAGCACGTGGAGATGCAGTTCCTCTCCGACGTGCAGGTCACCTGCGAGGACTGCGGCGGCCGACGCTTCCGGGCCGAGGTGCTCGAGGTGCGCGTCGAGGGCCTCTCCGTGGCCGACGTGCTCTCCCTCACCGTGGACCAGGCGCTCCAGGCCCTCGGCCACGAGCCCAGGGTCGCGCGGCCCCTGGCGCCGCTGGCCGAGGTGGGCCTGGGCTACCTGCGCCTGGGGCAGCCCCTCTCGACGCTCTCGGCCGGCGAGGCCCAGCGCCTCAAGCTGGCCGAGGCCCTGGCGGAGCCCGCGGGCGGCGCCCGGCGCCTCTACGTGTTCGACGAGCCCACCACCGGGCTGCACCAGGAGGACGTGGCCGTGCTGGTGCGCGCGCTGCGGCGCCTGGCCGCGCGCGGGCACGGCGTGCTGCTGGTGGAGCACCACCTGGACGTGCTCGCCTCGGCCGACCGCATCGTGGACCTGGGGCCCGGGGGTGGGCCCGACGGGGGCCGCATCGTGGCCGACGGGCCGCCGGCCGAGGTGGCCCGCGGGCCGGGCGAGACCGCGCGTTTCCTGCGGGCCCACCTCGACCCCGGCCGCTTCGGCGCGCCGCCGCCCGAGGCCCCGGCCGCGCCGCCCCCGGCCGCGCCGGCGGCCCCCGACGCCGCGGAGGGCCTCCCCGGCAGCCGGCCCGGGGACGGCGCCATCCGCGTGCGCGGCGCGCGCGAGCACAACCTGCGCAACCTCGACGTCGACATCCCCCGGGACGCCTTCGTCGTGGTCAGCGGGCCGAGCGGGTCGGGCAAGAGCACGCTCGCGTTCGACATCGTGTTCGCCGAGGGCCAGCGGCGGTACATCGAGACGCTCTCCGCCTACGCCCGGCAGTTCGTGGGGCAGCTGGCCCGGCCCGACGTGGACCACGTCTCCGGCATCCCGCCCACGGTGGCCATCGAGCAGCGCCGCACCCGCGGCGGGCGCCGCAGCACGGTGGCCACGGTCACCGAGGTGGCCCACTTCCTGCGCCTGCTGTACGCCCGGGTCGGCGTGCCGCACTGCCCGGCCTGCGGCCACGAGCTGCGCGCCCTGTCGCCGGGGGCGATCGCCGAGCGCCTGCTCGAGGAGCACCGCGGCGAGCCGGTGCGCCTGCTGGCCCCGGTCGTCGCGGGCCGCAAGGGCTTCCACCGCGACGTCTTCGAGGCCATGACCGCCCGCGGGCACGCCTGGGCCCGCGTGGACGGGCGCCTGGTGCCGGCCGACCCGCCGCCGGCCCTGGACCGGTACGTGGAGCACGACGTCGAGGAGCAGGTGGCCGAGCTCGTCCCCGGGCGCGGCCCGCGCGCCGCGCTGGCCCGGGCCGAGGCCGAGGCGCTGGCCCTGGGCGGCGGCGCCCTGATCGCGCTGCGGGCCGACGGCGGGGCGCGCACGCTCTCGATGCGCCGCACCTGCCCCCGGGACGGCACCACCGTCCCCGAGCCCGAGCCCCGCCTCTTCTCGCACAACAGCCGCCGGGGCTGGTGTCCGGAGTGCCAGGGCCTGGGGGTGCGTCCACGGGTGGACCCCGCCCTGCTGCCCGTCGAGCCCGGACGCACGCTGCGCCAGGGCGCGGTCCCGGCCCTGGGCGTGGATGCCGACCTCGAGCGCGACTTCGTGCGCGAGGCCCAGGAGCTGCTGGGCGTGGCGCCCACGGCCCGTTGGTCGGCCCTCGAGGCCCCTGTGCGCCGGCGGCTGCTCCACGGGGGGCCGACGCCGCGGGGGCGCTTCGTGGGCGCCGCCGAGAGGCTGGAGGCCTTCCTGGCGCGCTGCCCGGACGTGGCCGTGGACTGGTTCGGCGCCTACGCCACGCGACGGCCCTGCCCCGCCTGCGGGGGCGAGCGCCTGCGGCCCGAGGCCCGCGCCGTGACGGTGGCCGGGCGCTCGCTGCCCTCGCTGCTCACGGAGCCGGCGGGCCGCCTGGCCCAGGTGCTCGCCGGGCTGCCCTTCGCCGGGCGGGACCGGGCCGTGGCCGCCCCGATCCTGCGCGAGGTGGAGGACCGCGTCGCCTTCCTCGGCCGCGTGGGGCTGGCGTACCTGGCGCTGGACCGCGACGTCACGACGCTCTCGGGCGGCGAGTCGCAGCGCATCCGGCTCGCCTCGCAGGTCGGCTCCGAGCTGACCGGCGTCATCTACATCCTCGACGAGCCGTCGATCGGCCTGCATCCGCGCGACAACGCGCGGCTGCTCGCGACGCTCGAGCACCTGCG
>CAZPOZ010000644.1:0-2250 GCA_964588235.1 uncultured Planctomycetales bacterium | reverse complement strand
CGTGGCGGTCCGCGCCCTGGGGCGCATCGGCGAGCGCGCCGGCGCCACCGAATGGCTGCTCAAGCTGCTCGGCGGGGGCGCGCCCGAGCCCGTCGAGGTGCTGCGCGCGGCCGGGCTGAACCGCGCCGCCGCGCTCGAAGGCCCGGTGGCCCGGCACCTGGCCTCCCCGGACCCCGCGGTGGTGGCCGCCGCCGCCGAGGCTCTGGGCTGGATCGGGGGCGAGTCGGCGGCCGCACGGCTGCCGGCCCTGCTCCACCGGCCCGAGCCGGCCGTGGTGGCCGCCACGCTCGACGCGCTGGCCCGCTGCCGGCAGGAGGCCTACCTCGAGCGCGTGCTGCGCTTCCTGGACGCCCGTGACCCCGGCGTGCGCCGGAGCGCGGCCTTCGCGGCCTGGTTCCTCGCCGGCGCGCGCAAGAAGGCCGTGCTGGCGGCGCAGCCGAAGCTCGTCGATGCGGCCTACCCCGGCGACCTCGCCTTGGCCCTCGCGCTGCTCCCGGCCCTGTCCGACGCCGACCCCGAGCGGCGGCTAGACGGGCTGCGCCCGCTGGGGCTCCTGGCGCCGGCCGAGCTGCCGCCCGGCACGCCGCTGGGCGACGCGCTCGACATGCTGCTCGCGCACGCCGACGTGCGCGTGGTCCACGAAGCGGTCGCCCGCGTGCTGGCGACGCGGCCCGGGAAGGCCAACGCCGAGCGGCTCGCGCGGCTGCTGGCGCACGCCGACCCGCAGGTGCGCCAAGCCGCGGTGGAGGCCCTAGGCGAGCACGGCTCGGCCGAGGCGGTGGCGCCCCTCAAGGCTCACGGCGAGGTCGAGGCCGACGACGGCGTGCGGCAGGCGATGGCCGTGGCCCTCATCCGCGCCGGACGGGTCGACGACCTGGGCCTGCTGATGCTCCCCGTGCCCCAGCCGGGCCAGGCTCCCGACCTGCTCGGGCGGCGCCTGCGCGTGCTGGCCCGCTGGAAGGGTCCGCAGCAGGCCCAGGGCCTCGTGGCCGCGGGGCGGCTCGTGCAGGATCGCCCGCCCCTGCTGCTCGAGGTGCTCGAGGCGCTCGGCGACCTCGACGCGCCGGAGGTCCACGACTTCGTCGCGGAGAGCCTCGGGCACGCCGACCCGTACGTGCGCGCCGCCGCCGTGGGCGTCGCGGCCAAGCGCGGCTTCCGGGACCTCCTGCCCCGGATCGAGGCGTTCTACCGTGAACCCGGGGCACCCGGGGAGCGCGACCTCCCGCAAGCGGTCGTGGAGGCGTGGGCCGAGCTCGCCAAGGCCGCCGCGCCCGGCGACGAGGCGGCCGCGGCCCGGCGCGAGCGGCTGCTCGAGGCGGCGCGCTCCGGCCCCACCTTCACGGCCCGCGCGGCGGCGAGGAAGGCCTGCGCGGAGCTGGGCCTCGAGGGGGCCCCGGCCGGCGACCCGCTGCAGCCCAACGACTGGCGCGGCCTGCCGCGGCCCCGGGAGCCGGTGCTGGGGCTGGACCTGACGCAGGGGGAGGGCTGGCTGACCGAGGCGGAGATCGTGTCCCTGGCCGACCGGTTGGAGGACGAGCAGCCGGGCTTCGTGGTCGAGACGAGCGCCGGGGCGTTCCGCCTCGTCGTGGACCCCGCCGAGGCCCCGGTGCACGCCGTCTCGTTCCTGCTGAACGTGGTGGCTCGCACCTACGACGGCACGCTCTGGCATCGCGTCGTGCCCTCGTTCGTGATCCAGGGCGGCGACCCGCACGGCACGGGCAACGGCGACGCCGGCCACGGCCTGCCCGACGAGATCACGCGCGCGCCCTTCGTGCGCGGGGCGCTGGGCATGCCCAAGGGCGAGATCCGCGACACGGGCGGCTGCCAGCTGTTCGTCATGCACAGCCCCTACCGCCCCTTGGACGGCCGCTACACCTGCTACGGCCGGGTCGTGGACGGCCTGGAGACGGTGGACCGCATCCGCGTGGGCGACCGCATCCGCTCGATCCGGCTGGTGCAGGCCGGGCGCTGAGGTCGCTCCCGCCGAGCGCGCACCGAATCTTGCCGTCGCCTCACGGCGTTCTAGCACCGCCCTAGCACGCCGCGCGCGTCGGAGGGGCATCGTCCCTTCGTGGAGGTGACCATGCGACCGCTCCTGCGCCCCATCCCCTTCGGCCCGACCCTCGCCCTGCTGCTCGGCGCCCTCCTGCCCGGAGCCGCGCTCGCGCCCCGGGCCGCCCGGGCGGAGGAGGCGCCTTCCGACGACAGCCCGGCCTCGAAGGCCTACCGCGAGGCCTGGTGGGCCGAGAC
>CAZPOZ010000643.1:0-2252 GCA_964588235.1 uncultured Planctomycetales bacterium | reverse complement strand
AGCATCCCCGACGAGGAGGCCGAGAAGATCAAGACCGTCGGCGACGCGATCAAGTACATCGAGACCAACTCGAAGAAGGAGTAGGCGCTTGGGCCGTCGGGTCGTCATCACCGGGCTGGGCAGCATCAACCCCTGCGGGAACGACGTGCGGACCTCGTGGGACGCGGTCGTCAACGGGCGCAGCGGCGCCGGCCCCATCACGCGCTTCGACGCGAACGTGATGGAGCTGGCCTGCCGTGTCGCGGCCGAGATCAAGGGCTTCGACCCCACGAAGCACTTCGAGCACCGTGAGGTGAAGAAGCTGGACTTGATGGTGATGTACGGCCTCGTGGCCGCCAAGGAGGCCTGGGCCGACGCCGGCCTCGTCGATGCGCCGGGCCTGGACCGCGCCCGGATGGGCTCGATCATCGGCACCGGCATCGGCGGGCTGGACACGATCGAGGACACGCACACGACGATCATGGAGAAGGGCCCGCAGCGCGTCAGCCCCTTCTTCGTGCCCAAGATGATGCCCAACGCCGTCGCCGGCAACATCAGCATCCGCTTCGGGCTGGAGGGGCCCTGCTTCGTGACCTCCTCGGCCTGCGCCTCCTCCAACCACGCCATGGCCCTGGCCCAGCGCAGCATCCGCGACGGCGAGCAGGATCTGTGCGTCACGGGCGGCGCCGAGGCCACGATCACCTCGATGGGCATGGCCGGCTTCAACTCGATGCGCGCGATGTCCACGCGCAACGACGATCCGAAGGCGGCGAGCCGCCCCTTCGACCGGGACCGCGACGGCTTCGTCATGGGCGAGGGCGCCGGCATCCTCGTCTTCGAGGAGCTCGAGCACGCCCGGCGCCGCGGCGCGCGCATCTACTGCGAGGTGCTCGGCTCGGGCATGACGGCCGACGCCCACCACATCACGGCGCCGACGCCGGGGGGGCCCGGGCCCGCGCGCGCGATGGCCCTGGCGCTGCGCGACGGCGGGCTCGAGCCCGGCCAGATCGACTACATCAACGCGCACGGCACCTCCACCGAGCTCAACGACCGCGCCGAGACCCAGGCGATCAAGGCCGTGTTCGGGGCCCACGCCTACAAGCTGATGATCTCCTCCTCCAAGTCGATGGTCGGCCACCTCCTGGGCGGCTCGGGCGGCGTGGAAGCGGTCTTCACGGCCCTCTCGATCCACGAGGGGATCGTGCACCCCACGATCAACCTGGACAACCCCGACCCCGAGTGCGACCTGGACTACGTGCCCAAGGTCGCGCGCAAGGCCGCCGTGCGCTACGCCCTGTCCAACAGCCTGGGGTTCGGCGGGCACAACGTCACCGTGGCCTTCGGCAAGGTGTAGACCGGGAGCGTCGCCGGCCGGGGCCGGCCCCGCCGCCATGCCCGACCACGACTCCGACCGCCTGCGCAGCCGCCTGGCCGAGGCGGGTCAGGCGCACCTGTGGGCGCACGCGCTCGGGCTCCCGCCCGCCGCTCAGCAGCGCTTCCTGGCCGACGCGGCCGCGTTCGACTGGGCCGCGCTGCGCCGGGCCGCCCTGAGCGGGCCCCCGCCCGCCCCCCCCGGGCTCCGCCCCCCTCAGGCGCTCACGCTGCGGCGCCAGCAGGCCGTCGGGGGCCTGAGGCCCCGGCTGGCCGCGCGGGGCCGGGGGCGCCTGGCGGCCGGGGAGGTGGCCACGCTGCTGCTGGCCGGCGGGCAGGGCTCCCGGCTGGGCCACGAGGGCCCCAAGGGCACCTATGGCCTCGGGCCGACGCCCGACCGCACGCTCTACGCCGTCCTGTGCGAGCGGGTGGTGGCCGCCGGCCGGGCGGCGGGTCGCGCGGTGCCGCTGGTCGTCCTGGTGGGTCCCGACACCGAGGACGCCACGCGGGAGGCCTTCGCCTCCGCAGGGGAGCGCTGGGGCCTCGCCCCGGGCCAGGTGACCTTCGTGCGTCAGGGCCTGCTCCCGGCCCTCGACCTCGAGGGCCGGGCGCTGATCGGCGGCGACGGGCGGCTGGTCCTGGCCCCCGACGGTCACGGGGGCGCCCTGCCCGCCCTCGAGCGCGCGGGCGTGCTCGAGGCCCTCGGGTCGCGCGGCGTGCGCGTGCTGACCACGTTCCAGGTGGACAACCCGCTCGCCCGGCCGCTCGACCCGGTGCTGCTGGGGTGGATGGCCGAGCGCGGGGCCGAGGTCGTGGGCAAGGCCGTGCGCAAGCAGGCGCCGCACGAGCGCGTGGGCGTGTTCGCCCGCGACCTGGCCGGCCGGACGCGGATCGTGGAGTAC
>CAZPOZ010000642.1:0-2253 GCA_964588235.1 uncultured Planctomycetales bacterium | reverse complement strand
CGTTGCGGTAGCCGTGCTTCTCGCCCAGCGCCAGCGCCCGGTCCCACGCGGCCCGCGCCGCCCGCAGCAGCTCGTCGGGGCAGTCCTCGGGGTTGATCCCCAGCGGCGTGATCGTCAGCCCCTCGTACTCGCTGGGCGCCGCGTTGTAGGCCGCGCGGCGGTGGTTGCGGATCACGCGCAGCATGTGCTGGCGGTTGCGCTTGTAGCCCGGGAAGGGCCCGAGCTGCCCCGCCATCTCGGCGGAGGCCGCGTAGGACTCGCCCGTGAGGATGGCCGTGAGCGCGCCGTTCCAGGCCAGGCCGGCCTTGCTGTCGTAGGGCAGGCCCAGGTGCATGAGCAGGGAGCCGAGGTTGGCGTAGCCCAGGCCCAGCGTGCGGAACTCGTAGGACAGCCGGGCGATGTTGCGGCTGGGGAACTGGGCCATCAGCACGCTGATCTCGAGCACCACGGTCCACAGGCGGATGGCGTGCCGGTAGCCGTCCAGGTCGAAGCGCCCCGAGGCCGGGTCGAGGAACGTGACCAGGTTCAGGCTGGCCAGGTTGCAGGCCGTGTCGTCCAGGAACATGTACTCGGAGCAGTTGTGGACCACGACGCCGGAGGCCACGAAGTGGTGGGTGGTGCGCTCCGTCAGGTCGTAGACGACCTCGAGGCCCATCGGGGTGAGGCTCTCCACCGGATCCTCGAGCCGCTCTGCGTACACGCCGACCCGGGTGTTGACGGCGGCGAGCCGGGCCCGCTTGGGGCTGCCCTCGAGGAAGCCGATGCGGCGCTCGAACGCAACCCGGCCGGAGCGGCTGAGGCGCAGGCTGTGCATCTGAGTCACGGGGTACTCGGCGACTCCACCCCGACCATCGGGCAGCCAGGCCGAGGAGGCCAGGCGTCGGTCTCGATAGAGCTTGGACTTGATCCCGAACCCGAGCAGCAGCCGTTGCACCTGCTGGAGGAGATCCAGGCTCGAGCTGTCCAAGGCGACGTACTGCGACTTGCTGCCGTAGTCGGCGACCGTGCCGTCGGCGGTGAACAGCCCGCGGAGCACGGCCGCCAAGGAGTGCTCATCCAGGGAGTAGATCTCGTCGGTGAACCGCTTGCGAGCACTGCCCTCGTCCAGCACCCCGTAGAGCTTGAGGGCGTCCACGACGCAGCGGCTGGCGGTGCCCAAGCGCAGCACGCCCTGCGGCGCCGTGACGCAGGTGGGACGCGACCCACGGCCGTCCACCGCATGCTCCTCACGGTACGAACGCAGGGCCTCGTTCACGAGCGCCGCGACGGGGGCCTCCTCCGGCGCGAGCGTCACCAGAGCCGTCTCCTGATCCCCCATCAGGCAGCCGTCACCGAGCATCAGTCCCAGGAACGTCGCCAGCCGCTCGTCCAGCGACCGGGTGCCGAACCCCGGGCAGCCCAGGCGCACGACGTCGTCGCGGGTCAGCTCGGCCGCGGGAACGTCGCCCCGGTTCACCGTCAGCACACGATGTTCGGCCGTCAGGCGCAGCTCGTAGCCTGCCCGCGTGCGCAGCCGCACCACGGGCTTGACGCCGGTCACGAACGCGGGGGGCACGCGATGCGCAGCCCCGTCGCTGCCGATGACGTCGGCGGGGGCGCCCAGCAGCGCGTCGATGCGCCTCCAGCCCTGAGCGGTCGCCACCAGCGTGTCGCCCGTCACGCAGGGATTGCTCGCGTTGATGCGTCCGTCGGCGGGGCAGGTGTGCCACTCGTTGATCGTGGTGTCGAACTGCAGGCCCGGGTCGGCGCAGGCCCAGGCGGCGTAGGAGATCTTCTCCCACAGCTCCTTGGCCGGCAGCGTCTTGGCCACGGCGCCGTCGGTGCGGCGCAGCAGCTTCCAGGGGCGGTCCTCCTGCACGGCGCGCATGAAGTCGTTGGGGATGCGCAGCGAGTTGTTGCTGTTCTGGCCCGAGACCGTCAGGTAGCCCTCGCCGTCCCAGTCGGTCGTGTAGGTGGGCACCTCGATGCCGGTGAAGCCCTGGCGCGCCAGCGCGAGCGCGCGCTGCACGTAGTTCAGCGGGATCAGGCAGCGGCGCGCCTCGGCGACGGCCGCCTTGAGCCGCGGGTTGCGGCGCGGGTCGTGCCGCGTGGCCTCCTCGGGCCACTCGCCGACCGCGGCGAAGACCGCGTTGAGGCACTTCTCGAGCATGCGGCTGCCGGCCACCAGCGCGGCCACCTTCTGCTCCTCGAGCACCTTCCAGTCGATGAAGGCCTCCACGTCGGGATGGTCCACGTCCAGGCAGACCATCTTCG
>CAZPOZ010000641.1:0-2259 GCA_964588235.1 uncultured Planctomycetales bacterium | reverse complement strand
CCATAGGCCCTTCCGCAAGAGAGGTCTCGCCCTCCGAAGGGCCCTACCCCTGACTGGGTGGCCCTGTCGCTCATGGCCGCGGGGACCGCGCCGCGTCGAGGGCCGCCTCGAGGGCGGCCACGAGCGCCGCCGGCTCGTCGGTGCCGATGCGGAAGCGGCGCCCGGAGGCGAGCGTCAGCTCGACGGCGTCGAGCCCGGCGACGTTGAACATCCAGCCGCCGGGGGTCAGGCGGATGCCCCAGCCGTACCACCAGCGGTTGCGCACCGCCGCCACGCCGGCGACGTCGGCCAGGGCGCGCTCCCAGCGCGGCCAGCCCGGGCCGAAGGCCGCGCGCACGCGGCCGGCCCCCACGGTCACCCGCAGGCTCGAGAACAGCCAGGCGACGACGAGCAGCAGGGCGATCAGCGCCCCCGAGAACCACGGCGTCCAGCCGGGCGCGCCGGGCACGAAGGCGGCGAACGCGATCAGGCTCGCCCCGATCCCCAGCACGAGGGGCACGACCCAGAGGGCGCGCTGGCGGTGGTCGTAGACGGCGGGGGCCGGCACGCGGTCACGGTACCAGGGCGGGCGCCGACGGGCCGTGCGGAGCCTCCGCTCGGTGGTGTCCTACGTTGGCTCCCCTGCGCGCGAGCGGCGCGCTGGGCTCAAGGGCGCTCGGGCCCGCATCGGCTCGTTGCGTAGGCCGGCGCGTGCCAGCGCCGCCGCAAGCGGCGGGGGGGGGGCGGCCTCGCCGCTGCGGGCCTTCCACGGCGCGCCGCGCTCAGAGCTTGCCCTTGGCCTTGAGGTGGTCCAGCAGCCTGAGCAGGGCCTTGGGCGCGTGCGTGGGCGGCGGGTTGCCCGCCTGGTCCTGCGCGTTCAGCCCGTGGCACGAGGTGCACACGCGCACCTCGCCGGGCTGGAAGGTCACCCAGTAGCGTTCCTGCACGACCGGCGCGCCGGCCTCGTCCACCAGCTGCCACGACACCGCCCGCCGGGCCGGGACGAGCGCCGCGATGGAGCCGTCGTCCTCGATCTCGACGCTGCCCTCCGGCGCCGAGCCGTCGGCGGGCGGCGGATGGTCCACGGCGGGGTCGTGCAGGAAGCGCGCCAGCACGCGCCGGCCCGGCGGCGGCGGCACGTTCTGCTTGCCCAGCCCGCGCAGCAGGTCGCCCTGCACGATCTGCAGGTAGGCCACGTCGTAGACCTTGCCCGGCGCCCCCAGCGTGGCGTGCCCGGTGCCGGCCACCTGGAGGTTGAACGGCTGCTGGCGGTCGATGCGGTCGCGGGTGGTCACGTCCCTCGAGACGATCAGCGCCAGGCCCTGGGCCTCGAGGAACCCGTGGAGCGCGGCCGCGCTGACCCCTGCCTGGGCCAGCACCGAGGCCTCCGGGCCGGGGATCGGCGCCGCGCCGGTGAGCGGGGGCACGGGCCGGGCCACGACCTCCACGGGGTCGAGCTCCCACAGGGTCCCCGACCATGAGGTCAGCACGTCGGGGCTCCACCAGGAGACCGACGCCTGGATCCCCGGCGTGAGGGCGGGGCCGGCCGTCCACAGGGTCCCCGCGGGCACGAGCTGGACGAGCCGGAAGGCGTAGCGTGACGTGGGTGCGGCGGTCGTGCCGTCGTTGGCGTCCTGCCCCGGCTCGGGGGAGTGGCTGGCCACGAGCGACCCGTCGCTGAGCCCCAACGGGTTCCGGTAGCGCCCGCTGTGGTGGGGCGTGGGCGTGTCGCCGGCCGTGTCGGGGTGGGTGACGTGGGCGATCGTGGCGGCATCGGCGGCGGCGCCGGCCGGCGCGTGCAGCCTCAGCAGCCGGCCCGAGGCGTGGAACCCGAACTCGGGGCCGTCCACGCCGAGGAACGAGCCCGGCTGCGCGCCGTCCTCGCGGATCTGGAAGAAGCCCTGCACGTAGCGCACGGCGTTGGCCGCGTGCGGGTTGATCGAGAGGAACTCGACGAGGTTCGGGTCGTCGTCGAAGGCCCGGTCCACGTAGCCGGCCAGCTCGTGGCGTCCCAGGTGGTCGAGCGTCTCCTCGTCGGTGCCGTCCTGGTTCACCGCCCAGGGCTGGAACAGGTTGAAGGCGATGCCCACCTGGTTGGGGGTCCAGCCGGCCAGGTCGCCGGCGTACTCGGGGTGCGCGTCCACGTAGGCGACCCACGACGCGCGCGGGGCGGGGAAGACCTCGGTGGCCGTCGGGAGCGGCACGGAGGCGGGGCCCTCGTCGGACCAGTCGAAGGTGCCGTACGCGTAGCCCCCCTGGCGCTCGGCGTCGGCCTGCTGG
>CAZPOZ010000640.1:0-2264 GCA_964588235.1 uncultured Planctomycetales bacterium | reverse complement strand
CGCGAGGAGGAGGAAGCGGCCTGAGCGCCCGGCTCCAGCGCGCCGCGCGCGCCTCGCCTCGCCCAGCTTGGTGGCGTTGGCGCTCATCGGGCCTCCGAGGGCCGGCCCGGCGCCGGCGCGGGCGCCCCCGCGCGCGCGGCCAGGTCGTCGAGCACGTGGCAGAACGTGACGTAGGCGTCGTGGGGCGAGCCGTAGGGGCTGAAGTACTTGTGCACGTCGCCGTCGGCGAAGAACTTCGTGCACATGTAGTACACGTGGTCCGAGGTGCTCAGGCGGCGCCAGGCCTCGAGCAGCGCCGCGTCGCCCGTGCCCCGCACGTGGGGCAGGAGGTCGTAGAGCGCCCGGTGCGCCTCGCGCTGCATGGCGTTGCCGAGCCAGGCCGTGAGGTCGCGCTCCGCGTCGGCCCACGACACCGGGCGCGGCAGGCGCAGGGGACGGCTCGAGAGCCCGCGCTCGACCACGTCCCGGGGCGTGCTGAAGCGCGCGCGGCCGCCCCGCGCCACGGCGGCGGGCAGCCCCTCGAGGAAGCGCAGGATGCCCGTGGACTCGTCCTGGTGCTCGCCCAGGGTCTCGAAGTCCATGAACAGGCCCACGACCGCCTCCCGCCCGTCGGCGCCGTCGCCGCCGGCCTGCTCCAGGCGCCGCGCGAAGGCCTCGGGCGTGAGCGGGTCGCCGGCGCGGTGCCGGTCCACGAAGCGGAAGGCGACGTCGTCGGAGAGCCCGTAGTGGCGCAGGAGCAGCCTCAGGCGCGGCGCGGACGTGGGCCGGTACAGGCGCGTGGGATCGCGGAAGCCGAGCAGGTGGTCGGCCCCCTCGCCGAGCAGGGCGTCGAACCCCTGCTCGGCGGCCACGCGGGCCACCTCGGAGGCCACGACCAGCTCGGTGTTGCGGAACGTGGTCGGCCGCCGGCCGAACAGCGCCTCGGTGCGCGCCGCCTGGGCGGCGACCTGCTCGCGGAACTCCACGGGGTCGGCGAGGAAGGCCAGCGAGTGGTGCGAGGTCTCGCCCAGCATCTCGACCGCGCCCGTGCGCGCCAGGGCCTGGAAGCCCTCCAGCGCCTCGGGCGCGAAGCGCTCGAGCTGGTCCAGCGCGGTGCCGCTGACCGAGAAGGCGCAGCGCAGGGGCCCGCGCTCGACGAGCCGGAGCAGCAGCCGGGTGGCGGGCACGTAGCAGCGGCGCGCGACCTTGCGCAGGATGCGGGCGTTGAGCGCCTCGTCGAACCAGGCGGCGTCCCCGCCCACGTCGAAGAACCCGTAGCGCGAGAGGCGCCAGGGCTGGTGCACCTGGAAGTAGAGCACGACGTGGGTCATGCGCTCAGGCCCCGGAAGAGGGCCAGCAGGCGGCGCGCGGCCCCGGCCCAGGTGAGCGCGCGGGCCTCGGCCTGCAGGCGTCCGGCCAGCCGCGCGTGGCGCGCGCGGTCGCGCAGCAGCGCGAGCACCTCGGCCGCCAGGCCCTCCACGTCCCAGGCGTCCACCGCCGGGGCGCTGGGCAGCACCTCGGCCGCGCCGCTCTGGCGCGTGAGCACCACGGGCACGCCGCGCGCGGCCGCCTCCAGCGCGGTCAGCCCGAAGGGCTCGGCCACGGAGGGCAGGACGAACACGTCGGCCTGCGCGTAGGCGCGCTCGACGTCCGCCGCCCCGAGGAAGCCGGTGAAGGCCACGTGGCGCGTGAGGCCCAGCGCCGCGGCGCGCTCCACGGTGCTGCGCCACAGGTCGCCGTCGCCGGCGACCACCACCTTGGCCGCCGGCAGGGACTCCACCACGCGCCGGGCGGCGGCCAGCAGCAACTCGGGCCCCTTCTGGGCGGTCACGCGGCCCAGGAACAGCACGACGGGGCGGCTGCGGGCCCGGACCGGCCGCGGGGGGGCCGACGCCGGGTCGGGCAGGTCGGGCAGGGCGTTGTGGACCACGTGGAGCCGCGCCCGCTCCACGCGGTAGAAGCGCTCCAGGCGCGCCGCCGTGAAGCGGCTGACGCAGACGACGGCCGCGGCGGCGTCCACCCCGGCCTGCTCGGCCGCCAGGAGGCGCGGGTCGGGGCCCCGGGGCGCGCGGTCGTGCTCCAGCGAGTGCACGTGGACCACGAGGGGGCAGCCGATCGCCGCGGCGGCCTGCGCCCCGGCCCGGAAGGTCATCCAGTCGTGGGCGTGGACCACGTCGAAGGCGCCGGGCTTGGCCAGGCGTCCGACGGCGCGCCCGTAGCGGCGGACCTGGGCGAACAGGTCGTGCCCGTAGGGCCGGCCGGCGGCCGGAGCGCCCGGCGGCCGC
>CAZPOZ010000639.1:0-2269 GCA_964588235.1 uncultured Planctomycetales bacterium | reverse complement strand
GAGCCGACCGGCAACCTCGACTCGGCCACGAGCGCGGCGATCCTCGACCTCATCGCCGACGTGCACCGCGGCGGCGCCACGGTCGTCGTCGTCACCCACGACGAGGAGCTCGCCGCCACGCGGGCCGGCCGCTCCGTGCGCATGGCCGACGGGCGCATCGTGGGCCCGGGCGGCGCCGGCCCGTCGGCGACCGTCGCATGAACCGCGCGCCGCTGCCCATGCTCGGCCTGGCCTTCGACGGGCTCGCCCGCAAGTGGGGCCGCAACCTGCTCACGCTCTCCGGCGTCACGATCGGCGTGCTGGCCCTGACGCTGATCGTCGCCCTGGGCCAGGGCATCGCCCACCTCGTGCGCGACACGGTCTCGGGCGAGGGCAGCCTGCGTCAGATCGGCGTCTCCCCCGGGTTCGGGCACACGATCAAGGACGACGACGAGCCGGCGATCGAGGGCGAGATGAGCGACGCCCGCCGCGACCGCCTGCGCCGCGCGCTGCGCGCCCGCACGCGGCCCGGCACCTTCATCGGGCGCCGCTCCCAGGTGCTGGACGAGACCTCCCTGGCCGCGCTCCGCGCCGTGCCCCACGTGGTCTCGGCCGAGCCCGTGGTGCTCGAGCGCTACCGCGTGGCCTGCGGCGAGCACTCCACCGAGCTCTCCCCGGCGCTGGGGATCGACGTGCGCCGCCGGCGCTACGCCGACCGGGTGATCGCCGGGCGCTACGTCACCGGGCCCGACGCCGCCGAGGTGCTGCTGCACGAGGTGCTGGCGTGGCGCTGGGGCTACCGCGACGAGCGCGCCCTGAGCGCGCTGCTGGGGCGGGAGCTCACGCTGACCGCCGTGGCCAACCGCCCCGGCGGGCTGTTGGCGGGCCTGGACGTGGCGGGCCTGCTCCAGGGGCTGGATCTCTCCGGGCTGACCCCTGCCGAGCGGGAGGCGCTGCCGGGGATCGCCACGAAGGTGGCCGCCGCGCTCTCCGGCGGGGCCGGCCGGGCCCCCGCGGCGCCCCTGTCGCGCACGTACATGGTCGTGGGCGTCGTGCGCGAGCTCGAGCCGGGCGACCGCCTCAGCGTGATCGAGGACGGCAACGCCGCGCAGGCCGACCTGTTCCTGCCCGACGCCGTGGCGCGCGAGCTCTTCCTGGCCGCTCCCGTCAACCGCGAGCTCGGCTTCGGGCGCGCCATCGTCACCGTGGACGAGCCGGAGAACGCCGCCGAGGTCGAGAAGACGCTGCGCGAGCAGGGCTGGACGGCCTTCAGCGTGGCCAGCGCCATCGAGGCCGTCGAGGGCACGCTGGCGATGCTCACGGTCGCGGTCTCCCTGCTCACGGGGGTGGCGCTGCTCGTCGCCGCGCTGGGCATCGTGAACACGATGGTCACCAGCGTGCTGGAGCGCACGCGCGAGATCGGGCTGTGGAAGGCCGTGGGGGCCACCCGTGGGCAGGTGCGTTCGGTGTTCCTGCTGGAGGCCGCGCTGCTCGGGCTGGTCGGCGGGCTCCTCGGGCTCGGGCTGGCGCTGCTGGCGATGGTGCCCGGCGAGGCCGTCGCCCGGCAGATCGTGGCCGAGAAGGCCGCCGTGCCGATCACCGCCGGCGTGTTCCGCGTGCCGGGCTGGCTGCCCCTGGCCGGCCCCGCGCTGGGCACGCTGGTGGCCATGCTCGCCAGCGTGCTGCCGGCCAACCGCGCCGCCCGCGTGGACCCCGTGCAGGCCCTGCGCCATGAGTGACGACGCCCGTTCGACGGGAGCGGGAGGGGCTCGTGCGCCGCGCACGCCGGCCGAGGCGGCCGAGGAGCAGCTCGTGGCCTACAACGCGCACGACGTGGAGCGCTTCGTCGCCGCGTACGCGCCCGACGTCGAGGCCTTCGATCTGCCCGCCACGGTTCCCTACCTCGTGGGCCGGGACGCGTTGCGCGCGCGCTACGCGGCCTACTTCGCGCGCGAGCCGCGCGTGCGCTGCGAGGTGCTCTCGCGGCGGGTCGAGGGCCGCTTCGTGTTCGACCACGAACGGCTGACGGGCTACGCCGACGGGCGCACGGGCTCGTGCCTGGCCGTCTACGAGGTCGTGGACGGGCTCATCCGGCGCGTCTGGTTCGCCCGCTGAGCGCGGCCGGCCCGGGCTGCCGGGCGCTCAGCCGTGCCAGGCCTGGAGGATCTGCACGTAGGAGGCGCGCTCGTAGGCGGCGCCGTCGGGGCAGCGGGCCAGGTTCATGCTGCCCACGGCGGAGCGCAGCGTCGCGTAGCCGTGCTGCTCGAACCACGCGCCGAGCCCGTCGAGC
>CAZPOZ010000638.1:0-2273 GCA_964588235.1 uncultured Planctomycetales bacterium | reverse complement strand
CCCGGCGCTGGTCGAGCGCGTGCTCGGCCTGCTGCTCGAGCGCGAGGCCTCCTCGGCCCACGACGTGCGCTACGCGCTCGTGCGGCTGTGGATCGCGCTGGACCGCGTGGACGACCTCCGGGGCGCGCTCCTGCGCTGGTCCGCGGACCCGGTCGCCCCGCCCCGCTACGCGCGGCTGCTCGCGCACGTCGAGGCCGAGCTGGGCCGGCTCGGGCCGGCCACCGCGGCCCTGGAGCCCCTGCTCGCGGTGGAGGGCGCCCTCGGCCCGGCCGACCTGCACGCCCTGGCCGCCTGGCTGCTGGCCTTGGGCGAGGACGGGCGCCGCAAGGCCGCGCTGGCGCAGCGCTTCGCGCTCGAGAACGAGTGGACCCTGCAGAGCCGCCTCCAGGCGGAGTCCGGCCGGATCGGGCGCCGTGGCGGCGCGGTGGCCGACGACCTCGACCCCGAGCTGCTGCCGGCCGTGGGCGCGCTGCTGGCCAAGGCCTCCTGGCCGGGCAACCACCTCTGGGTCGTGCGCAACCTCTACCGCGCCTCCAAGGACCACCGCGTGCTGGCCGGGCTCGTCGAAGGCGTCCCGGGCCACACCCCGGAGGCCGCCTACGGCTTCCTGGGCCAGGTCGGCGGCCTGCTCGGCGACGTGCACGAGGAGGCTGCGCTCGACGCGCTGCGCGAGGCGCTGCACGCGCGCCTGTCCGGGGGGCTGAGCCCCGGCGAGCGGCGGGGGCTCAAGCTGTTCGAGGCCCTGGTCGAGACGCGCGCGAGCCAGGTGCTGCTGAAGGACGGGCGCGTGCCCGCGCGGGCCGTGGCCGCGCTCGACGCCGCGCTCCTCGGCGTGGAGCCGGCCGCGCTCCGCCCCCTGCTGGCCGTGCTGGCGGCCTTCCCGAAGACCCCGGCGGCCGCGATCGTCGAGCAGCGCCGCCTCGGCCTCGAGGGCCTGCTCGAACGGGCCGACGCCGCCTCCGGCGACCGGCTGGCCGTGGCCGCCGTGCTCGCGCGGGTGCTCGCCGACGGCGGCCGCGCCGACGAGGGGCTCGACCGCCTCACCCGCGAGCTGGACGCGGCGCTCGCCGCCGCGGATCCGCGCGCGCTGGCCGAGTGGCCGGCGGCCCTCGACGTGCGGCTCGCCCTGCTGGCCTCGCTGGGCCGCTTCGCCCAGGCGGAGCGGGTGGTCGAGGCCGCGCGGGAAGCCGCCGCGCTCTCGCCCGAGCAGCGGCGGCAGCTGGGCCTCCGGCTGCTGCGGCTGTACGTCGAGGGGGCCGCCGGCCGGGGCACGTTCTCCTTCGGCTCCGGCGAGGCCCTCGTGCGCGGCGCGCTCGAGCGCGTCGAGCGCGCCTGGCAGGCCGCGCCCCGCGAGGCGCGCGCGCTCCACGGGGTCCACGTGGAGCTGTTCCAGGCCGGGGCCGAGACCGGCGCGCTCCCCGCGGCGGGCGCCGAGCGGGTGCGCTTCGCCGCCGAGCGGCTGCCCGAGCTGCTCACGGGGCTGCCCGGCGCGGTGGCCGCGCTGGCCGAGGCCGAGGCGCAGGCCCTGGCCGAGCTCGCCGGCCCCCGCGACGCGCTGCGCTTCCTGCTGGCCCGCGACGGGGCCGAGCCGCCCTTCTACGCCCGCGTGGGCGCCGACGTCTGGAGCGAGAACCGCTACCGGATCGCCGAGTGGCGCAGCAAGGGCGAGCCCCTGGGCGACCTCGAGGCGCCGCTCCGGGCCTTCGTGCTCGCACGCCTGCGCGACGGGCTCGAGCGCGACGAGGCGCGTTCGGAGGCGATCTGGAGCGCCGACCACCGCTGGTTCTGGGCGTCCCAGCAGGGCGAGCTCCTGGCGGCGATCCTGGCCGCCGCCGAGGGCGCGCCCGACTCCCCCGCCCGCCAGCGCGCCTGCGCGCAGGCGGCCTCCATCGTCGGGCGCCCCGCGGAGGCGGCCGACCTGCTGCTCGCGGCGCTGGGGCGGGGCGTGATCGACCGGGCCGGCGGCGAGCCGCTGCTCGGGCTGCTGCTGCGCCAGCACCGCTTCGAGCCGGCGCTGCCGCTCGTGGAGGGCCTCCTGGCCGAGACCCCCGAGGCGCTCCCGCTCGGGCTCCGGCGCCTGGAGGCCCTGGTGGGCCTGGAGCGCGCCTCCGAGGCGGACGCCGCGCTCGAGGCGCTGGTCGCGCGCTTCGCGGCGGCGCCCACCTCCGCCGGGGCGCGCACGCTCGGGCAGATCGCCGTCGCCGCCAGCGAGCTGAAGATGCACGCGGCGGCCGTGCCCCTGCTCGAGCGGGCGCTCACGGCCCGGCTCGCGG
>CAZPOZ010000637.1:0-2277 GCA_964588235.1 uncultured Planctomycetales bacterium | reverse complement strand
ACGCGCCGCAGGGCGTCGGGCTCGGGCCCGGCGCGCTCGCGGTTGAAGGCCATGCCCACCGGCGGCCGGAAGGCGAGCGTGACGCTGCCGCCACGGGGGTCGGCCCACGAGACGTCGGCCTCGAGCAGCAGGCGCACGCCGCCGGGCACGACGTCCAGGCGCGCCTCGCCGGACAGGCCCGCGAAGCAGGCCCCGGCCTGCGGGTCGGTGGCCCCGGCCTGCTGGGCGACCTCGACGTCCAGGCGGGTGAGGCCCGGCACCGACACGCCGCAGCGGAAGCCCGAAGCGGCGCCGGCCAGCAGCGGCAGGCGCACGCCCTCGCCCTCGACGGCGCCCGCCCCGCGCAGGCGCTCGAGCAGCGCCGGGGGCACGGGGGCCGCCACGGCCAGCGTGCGCTCGGCGAGCGCGCCGCGCACGGCCTCCTCGGGCACGGTGAGCACGCGCAGCGCCAGCGTGCGGGCGACCAGGGCCTCCTCCTCCCGGGCGATCCTCCGGGCCAGCCCCTCGAGCTGCACGCCGCCGCCCAGCGCCGCCAGCAGCGTGCGCCCGCTGGTGGCCACCAGCGAGAGGCTGGCCTCCGGCTCCTCGGACGTCGCCACCGACAGCTGCTCGAGCAGCCGGTGGGTGGCGTCGGGCCGCGCCTCGAACAGCAGCCCGTGGGCGGCCGCGCCCACCCGCGCCAGCGCGAGCCGCCGGCCTTCGGCGCCGTCCCCCGTCCCCGGGGCCGGCAGGGTGGCGCGCGGCGGCGCCGCGCCCAGCGAGAGCCGGAGCCGGCTCCCCCCCACCGGCCCGCTCCACGTGATCTCCTGGCTCCCGCCGCCCGCCGGCAGCACCACGGGCGCGTAGGCCCGGCGCACCGCGGTGCGCGGCGCGCGCAAGGGCCCGCAGCCGGCGGCCTCGGGCACGTTGCGGATGCCCGACAGGTCGATCTCGACCTCGTCCTGGTGCTCCAGCTCGCCGCTCCACACCTCCAGCAGCGAACGGGTCTCCCCCGGCAGCCAGCGCACGTACAGCTCCACGCCCTCGGGGAGCGCGTGCAGCACCGGCTGCATCACGGTGGCCTCCTGGGCGATCTCGACGTCCCACTCCACGGGGTAGCGCGGCCGGTGCTCGCGCAGCCACACGCGGGTCCAGCGGGCCGGCCACAGCCGCACGCCGCCCTGCGCCCGCAGCGTGGGCTCGCCCGACCCGACGAGCGCGGCCTCGAACCGGACCGAGGGCGCCAGCTCGGGCAGCAGCCGCTCGGCGGCCTCGCGCCAGCGCGCCACGAGGGGCGCGGGCCCCGAGGCCCGGATCGCGTCCTCGTCGGAGCCGAGGCTCACCGCGCCCGCGACGTCGGGCAGCAGGGCGAGGAGCAGCTCCTGCGCCTGCTCGCCGCTGAGCGCCAGGTGCTGCAAGGGCGGCTCGTCGAGCTCGAGCCAGGCGGGCCGGGGTCCGCGACCGCCGTCGCCCCGGTCGGGGCGGGACCACTCCGTGCCCTCGTCCCGGTCGTGGACCAGGTCGCTGGGCGCGGCGAGCACGGGCCCCAGGGTCACGGCCGGCGTGCGCCAGGGCGCCAGCGGCAGCGCCTCCTCCACGACGGGCGGCTCCCCCTCGGGAGGCTCGGCCGCCGCCGTCGAGAGCAGCGCCGCCAAGGCCAGGCTCGACACGGGGAAGGACCGGCGGATCAGGTGCATGCGCTTCGCTCCCAGGGAGGAGATCGGGGCCCGCGCCCTGCGCCGCCTCAGAGGCTGCGTGCGGCGCGCGCCGGCCTCGTCGCCGGGGCGCGCGGGCGGGAGGCTCCCCGCGCCAGCAGGGCGCGCACGTCCGGGGCCAGCTCGCCCTGCGTGCAGGCCGCGTCGAGCAGCGCCGCACCCGGCTCGCCCGCTCCGAGCAGCGCCTCCAGCGCGGCGCGACGCGGGCCCTCGAGGGCCAGGGCCAGGAGCGCCGGTCCCGCGTCGGCGTGGCCCGCCGCCAGGCGCCGGCCCAGCGCGGCCAGGGCGGGCAACGGGCTGTCGCTCGCCTCGGCCTGCCGACGCAGCGCCTGGGCGGCCGCCGGGACGGGCGAGCGCTCGAGCGCGGCCAGCACCTCGGGCAGGAACGCGGGACGGCGCGCGAGCAGCGACAGGGCGTCCACACCCTCGGGCCCGGCGCAGGCCAGCGCCCAGAGGGCGGCGGGCCGGTCCCGACCCGACGCGAGCGCCCGCTCCACGAGCCGCTCCCGCTCGGAGGGCTCGAGACCGGCCAGCCGTTCGCGCGCGAGGGCGCCGTGCGGAGCGGCCGTGCTGCGCGCCAAGG
>CAZPOZ010000636.1:0-2279 GCA_964588235.1 uncultured Planctomycetales bacterium | reverse complement strand
CCATCCGTGGGCCCGTCCGCAAGAGAGGTCTCGCCCTCCGAAGGGCCCTACCCCTATCTTGGTGGCCATGGATGTAGGGGCGGGCCCGCGCCCGGGGCCGGTCGGGTCCGGGCAGCGTCAGCGCACGGTCCGCAGGACCAGCTCGACGGCGGGGAAGGTCGCGTGGTCGTCCCCCGGCCGCGCCTCGCCCTGCGCGGGGAGGGGCGTCACGGGGAGCGGGTCGGCCACGGCCAGCACGCGGCCGTCGGCCGCCCGGGCGCGGGCGCTCACGAGCAGCGGGAACAGCGGGAGGCCGGAGGCCCGGAAGGCGCCGTCGGCCGACGCCCGCGCCGTCGTGCGCAGGGCCTGCCCGTCGCCGGCTTCGACCTCCACCGTGCTGCCCTCCGGCGCGTCGCGCACGCGGCCCTCGAGCGTCGCCGTGGGCCACCAGCGGATCTCCGCCTCCTCGCCGTCGGCCGGCAGCAGACCGTAGGCCAGACGGCCCGAGAGGCCCCACCAGGAGAGCGCGGCCCGTCGTCCGTGCGGCAGCCCCGCGACCCGCAGGGTCGAGTCGAACGACGAGGCCCGCGGCACGTAGCCCGCCAGGGTCCAGCCCTCCGGCCCCTCCACCAGCACGCGCGGGTTCGGACGCCCGCCGCTGCCCGACCCGCTGCCCGAGGAGCCCACCAGCCGCACGCGCACGCTGCGCGAGGGCGGCATCGTCAGGTCCGCCCGGCCCTGCTCGCCCCGCACCTCGAGGTCGGCGGTCAGCCCGGTCGCCCGCCGGAGCCAGGCCGCCCGCAGCACGAAGGGGCCCGACCGCAGGCGGCCGAGCGCGTAGCGCCCCTGCGCGTCGCTGCGGTCGCTCACGTCGAAGCCCTGGCCGCTCAGGGCCTCGACGAGCACGCCCTCGAGCGGCACGCCGCGCTCGTCGCGGACGGTCCCCACGAGCACGTGGCCCCGTTCCACGCGGAGCTCCCCGGCCTGCGCCCGCCAGCCCTCGACCGCGGAGGGCCTCAGGTCGGCCCGGTCCACGGGCGGGCACAGGCCCAGCTCGACGAAGCGCTCGCCCGCGGCCACGTGGTCGAAGACGGCCCAGCCCGCGGCGTCGCTCGACGCGCCCGCAGTGGGCAGGTCGCCCTCGCGCCGGGCCCACAGGTTCACGCCCGCCAGCGGGGCCCCGTCCGGGTCGAGCACGCGCACGCGCACCTGCGCCGCCCGCTGCAGCGCGATCGTGGGCGGCGGATCGTCGGCGGGCACGTCCACGGGCGCGACGGGCAGCCAGCCCGGAGGCGTGCGCACCTTCAGCCGCGCGCCCCCCCCGGGCAGGTCGAGGTAGGCGAAGGCGCCGTCGGGCCCGCTCTCGACCTCGAGCCCGAGCCGGAAGGGGTTGGACGCGCGCGCGGCGTCGGCGGGCGCGGCCCCGCAGGCCCCGCCCCCGGCCGGGCCCTCGAGCGGCAGGACCCAGACGCCCACGCCGGCGAGCGGCGCCCCCGCGGCGTCGGTCAGGCGCCCGAGCCGCCACGGTCGCCGCTCCAGGCGCACGACGAGCGGGGGGCCGTCCCGCGCGTCGATCGGCCCCACGCGCACCGGGGCCAGGGGCAGCAGGCGGCCGGCCACGTCGCGCGCCTCGGCCAGGTCGACGAAGGTCGGCAGCGGGGGCGAAGGGGCGTCCGCGGCGGCGAAGTCGCGCCGCAGGCTCAGGCGCAGGTCCCCCGTGGTGCCCTCGGCCTCGCGTTCGTGGGCCCCCCGGTGGATCACGGCCTTGAACGAGAGCACGCGCTCGCCGTCGGCGCCCAGCACGAGCAGGCGGGGCGCCTCGGGCGGCGGCACCGAGGGCAGGGCCTCCTGCGCCTCCTGCGGGGGGAACAGCCGGCGCTGGAGGCGCGCGAGGGGGCGCAGGAGGTGCCAGGGCGAGAGGGGCGCGGCGCCGGGCCCCGGACGCGCGGGCGCCTCGCGCCCGGCCGGCTCGAGCCCGGCCGGCTCGAGCCCGGCGGGCTCGAGCCGCGGACCGGGGCGGGGCGGACCCGCCGGGGGCGCGTCCGCGGCGGCGCCCGAGGCCGAGCCGCCTGCCAGCGCCAGCAGGAGGGCGGCGAGCGGGCGGGACGGACGGTGCATGGCGCCTCGGGGAGGAGCGGACCGGGCCTCGCGCGGCAGGGCGCGGCGCACGTCCGGGGGTCGCCGGAGGGAACGGTCGGTGCCCGGGGCGGTTCAGCCGCCGGCGTCGGGCCTCAATCGCAACGCCACCAAGTTCGTCGATGCGAGGCACGTGCGGCGCGCTGGAGCCGGGCGCTCAGGCC
>CAZPOZ010000635.1:0-2286 GCA_964588235.1 uncultured Planctomycetales bacterium | reverse complement strand
AGAAGGACCTGGCCCTGTTCGGGCTGGGCCTGGCCGATCCCGCGCGCGCGCCGCGCCTGCTGGCCAAGGTGCGCGAGCGCTGGCCCGAGGTGCCCGAGGCGCTCATCGAGGGGGCGCGGGGGGGGCGGCTCGACGACGTGTGGACCCTGTTCCTGCGCGTCACGACCCCTCCCGGCGTCCTGCCCGAGCAGGCCGGCATGCGCATCGACCCGGCCGCGCCCGACCGCGCCGAGGTGCTCTACCGCTACGGCGCCGGGCCCGAGCTGCCGATCCGCCTCGTGCGGGTGAAGGGCCAGTGGTCGGTGGACCAGCTCACCTTGGGCAGCTCGTAGGATGCGGCCCCTCCCGCTCGTCGGCCTGCTGCTCGCGCTGGGCGTCGGGGCCCTGCTCGTGCTGCGCCGGGGCCCGGAAGCCTCCCCGGGCCCGGCGGCCGCGACCGACGATCCGGTCGGGCTCTGGCGCCTGGACCAGGCCGCGCTGCTGGAGGACCTGCGACGGGCCCACGAGAGCGAGGGGCCCGACGTGGTGGCCCGCGAGCAGGAGCTGGCCCGGGGGGTGAGCCTGGACCTGGAGATGCGCGGCGACGGCGTCTACGCCTACCGCACGGTGGCGTTGGGCGAGCAGGAGCTTTGCCTGGGGCACTGGCGGCGCGAGGGCACGCGGCTGCTCTTCAGCCCGCGCCGCCGGGGCGACGCCCTCCCCGCCGAGGGCGGGGTGAAGGAGGGCGAGGTCGAGGAGGCCGCGTTCGAGGAGGGCCGCATCCACATCCGCTTCGCCGGCAAGACCTTCACCCTCACGCGCCAGCAGCCCTGACCCGCCCCCGGGCGCTCGACGCCGGCTCGTCCCGGCGCGCCGCTCCCCGCGGGGGGCGGGCCCCGGCCGGACCCGCGACCGGCGAGCCCCCTGCGCTACGCTCTGGCCCCATGGTCGCGGTCCCCGTCGTCACCCTCTCCGGCGAGCTGGTCCAGACCACCTACGCGTCGTTCCGCGCCGAGGTCGAGCCGCTGCTCAGCGCGCGCGGCCCCGGCCTCGTGCTCGACCTGGCCGCCGTGCCCTACGCCAGCAGCGTCGGTCTGGGTTGGTTCGTGCACGTGGGCAAGACCCTCGCCGACCAGGGGCGCGCGCTGGCGTTGGCCCGCGTCACGCGCACGCTGGAGCGCACGCTGCGGGTGATCGGGCTGGACGACGTCATCCCCCTGTTCCGCACCGTGGCCGAGGCGCAGGCCTGGGTCGCCGCGCGCGGGGCGCACGAGCTGTGAGCGGCCGCAGGCACGACGTCGTCTTCGTCCGGGGCCTGGCCCTGCGCGCCGTCGTGGGCGTCCACCCCCGCGAGCGGCTCGCGCCGCAGCGCCTCACGATCGACGTCGAGCTCGCCTGCGACGCCGCGGCGCCCGCCCGCCGTGACGACCTGCGCCTGGCCGTGGACTACGCCGCCGTGGCCCGGGCCGTCGAGCGCTACGTCGCGGCGCACCGGCCGCGCCTCCTGGAGACGCTCGCCGAGGGGCTGGCCGGGCTCCTCAGGCGCCGGTTCCGCGCTCCCTGGGTGAGGCTCAGGCTCACCAAGCCCGGGGCCGTGCCCGCGGCCGACGGCGCCGGGGTGCTGATCGAGCGCGGGGAGCGCCCGTCGCCATGAGGCCCGCCGGCCTCCCGGCGCCGGCGCGCGCCGTCGGCGCGGCCCTGCTGGCCCTGGCCCTTGCGGCCTGCGGCGGAGAGCCTGCGCCGGAGCCTTCCTCGCCCGCGCCCGGCGGCTGGCGCAGCCTCACCCTCGAGGGCGTCAAGGGCGCCAGCGCGGTGGCCGCCCTGGGCGACCTGCTCGTCGTGGCCGCCGGCGGCGACGACCGCTCGCTGAGCCTGCTCACGCCCGCCGCGCTCGAAGACGGGGCGCGCGTGCGCCCGCGCCGGCTCCCGCTCGAGGTGCTGCGCGACATGCCGCTGGAGGGCGTCGGCGCCCGGCGCAGCGACGAGCTGGTGGCCCAGGGCTACCGCCTGGGCACGTTCTGGGACCAGCCGCTGGACTTCCAGGGCCTCGCCCTCAAGCGGCTGCCCGGCAGCGCGCGCGTGCCCGCGTTGGACGTGTTCTACCTGCTGGAGCGCAGCTACGGGCTCGTCTACCACGGCTCGTTCGTGCGCGGCCCCGACGGTGCCGTCGCCGCCGCGCGGGTCACGGGCGCCTTCGTCGTCCCCGAACGCCCGCGCGCGGGGCGCGGGCGCTCCGACTGGCGCGACTCCTCGGCCGGGCTGTGCGGCCTGCTCTCCGTGGCGCGCGAGGAGAGCGCGGAGGACCTC
>CAZPOZ010000634.1:0-2288 GCA_964588235.1 uncultured Planctomycetales bacterium | reverse complement strand
GCCCAGCGTCGGTTCGAGCGCGGCGATCACCTCGACCAGCCTGTCCGGGTCCTTCTCGGCGAGCTCGATGTCGAACACGTCGATACCGGCGAACTTCTTGAACAGGCAGGCCTTGCCCTCCATCACCGGCTTGCCGGCCAGCGGGCCGATGTTGCCCAGCCCCAGGATCGCCGTGCCGTTGGTGATCACGGCCACGAGGTTGCCCTTGTTCGTGTAGCGGTAGGCGTCGGCCGGATCCTTCTGGATGTGCAGGCAGGGCACGGCCACGCCCGGCGTGTAGGCCAGCGAGAGCTCGCGCTGGGTGGCCACGGGCTTGCTGGCGACCACCTCGAGCTTGCCCGGCCGCGGGAGCTCGTGGTAGGCGAGCGCGTCGCGCTCGAGCGGCGTCAGCGCCGGGGTCGGGGGCTTGGCGGCGGGCGCGGGCGCGCCCGTCGCGGGGGCGGGCTTGGGCGAGGTCATGGCGCTCCCTCCAGCGGAGAGCGACCACGGTACCCGGGCCGGCCTCCCGGGGTGAGGGGTGGTAGAAGACCCGCATGGCGCTGGCGATCCCCGGCGTGACCCTGGGCGCGCGGCTCCGCGAGGACGCCGTGGGCGTCTGGCATTCGGCCGTGGCGGCGGAGAGGCCCTGCACGGTGCGCGCCCTGCGCGACGAGCTCGTCGGGCGCGACGACGCCCGCCTGCTGTTCGTGGAGGAGGCGCGGCGCATCGCGGGCCTGCCCGCGGCGCACTTCCTGGCCGTGGAGCGCGTGGAGCTGCGCGGGGCGCAGCCCTGGGTGCTCACCGAGCCCATCGACGGCCCCACGCTGGAGCAGCGCCTGGGCGCGGGGCCGTTGCCGCTGGAGGAGGCCCTCGCCCTCGCGCGCCGGGCGGCGTCGTCCTTCGTGCTGCTGGCCGAGCGCCGCCAGCTGCATGCCGCCCCCGTGCCGGCGCGGCTGCTCGAGACGGCGCGTGGCCGGGTCTGGCTCACCTTCCGCGACGTGCGCGCCGCCGACGAGGCCTCGGCGCTCAAGGGCCGGCGCACGGCCGACGCGCGTTGGCTCCCGCCGGAGGCCGACGAGGGCCACGCCGAGCCCGTGCGGGCCGGCCCCTGGGCCGCCTGGGCCGTGGGCGCCCTGCTGCGCGCGGCGCTGGGCCTGGGGCCGCCGCGCGACGCCGGCGGCGGGGCCGTCCCCCTGCCCGCAGCGGCCCCGCCGGCGGTCACCCCCCTCCTCGCGCGCCTGCTCGAGCCGGCCCCGCGGCTGCGCGTGCCCGACGCCGCCACGGCCCTGGCCCTGCTCGAGCGCGGCGCGGCGCGCCGCGCCGGCGCCTCCGGGCCCGGGGCGGGCCCCGCGCCGGCCCGGCCCCGCCCTCCGGCCCCCATCCCCGGCCGCCTGCGCAAGGACCGCTAGGTAGTGTGCGAGCCGCACGTTCGAGGAGGGAACGTGCGACGCGCTGGGCTGGGGGCGCTCAGGCCCGCATCGGCTCGTTACGTAGGCAGCATACGCGGCCTCGCCGCTGCGGACCTTCCACGGCGCCCCGCTTGCGGGGCGCCCAGCAGCGCTGCCATCCAGCGCGTCGGCGGCAAGGCGCGCCCCCCGGAACCTGCTGGCGCGGGTCCCTGGAGCCTCCGCCAGCCCGCATCGAGCCTCGAACGGCGGAGCCAGGCCACGCCGGCCGGCCGTTCCCCGGCGGGGCCGGGCGACGTAGGGTGGCGCGGGCCGGGAGGCCCCATGCCCAACGATCTCGCCCACCAGTTCCTGCGCGTCACCGAGAGCGCGGCCATCGCGGCCGGACGCACCGTCGGGCAGGGCGACCGCAAGCACGCCGACCACGTCGCGGTGGAGGCCATGCGGGCCGTGCTGGGCGGCATCCCCATGCAGGGCCGGATCGTGATCGGCGAGGGCGAGCGGGACGAGGCTCCGATGCTCTACATCGGCGAGACCCTCGGCCTGGCCGGGCACGGCTCCCCCGCGGTGGACATCGCCGTGGACCCGCTGGAGGGCACGAACCTGTGCGCCACGGGCAGCAACGGCGCCATCGCCGTGCTCGCGGCCGCCGAGCGCGGCGGGCTGCTCCACGCCCCGGACTGCTACATGCAGAAGCTGGTCGTCGGTCCGCGCTGCCGCGGCCGGGTGCACCTGGACGCGACCCCCGCGGAGAACCTCGCCGCCATCGCCAAGGCCCTGGACCGCAAGGTGGCCGACGTGACCGTGATCGTCATGGACCGCCCGCGTCACGAGCGCCTGATCGCCGAGATCCGCGAGGCCGGCGCCCGCATCCGGCTGATCACCGACGGCGACCTGGCCCCG
>CAZPOZ010000633.1:0-2297 GCA_964588235.1 uncultured Planctomycetales bacterium | reverse complement strand
CCGCAAGAGAGGTCTCGCCCTCCGAAGGGCCCTACCCCTAACTTGGTGGCCATGGCCCTGAGCCCGTCCCGGCCCCCCCGCCCACGGCCCGTGCCCCGACCGCCTCCCCGAAAGGACCGCATGCACCGCGCCCTCCCGCTGCTGCTGCTCGCCTGCCTGCTCGCGCCCGCCCGGCCCCGCGCGCAGGCCGGAGGCCCGCGCCCGGTGGAGGTGGGCGGCGCCGAGGCCCTGGCCAAGGGCACGCTGGAGACCCTCGCGCTGGGCGCCGACGGCGTGCTGCGCCCGGGGCCAGCCTTCGAGGCCCTGCCGCTGGGCGCGCCGACCGCGTGGAGCGCGGCCTGGGCGGGGGGCAGCCTCTGGGTCGGCTGCGGCAACGACGCCTCCCTGCGCCGCATCGGCCCCGACGGCCGCGTCGTGGCCGTGGCGCTGCCCGAGGGGCCGGCCGGGGGCGGGCTGATGGTCACCGCGCTGGCCGGGCTGCCCTCGGGGGACGTCGTGGCGGCGGTGTTCCCGGGCGGGCGCCTGCTCAAGGTGGGGGCGGCCGACGGCGCCGTGGCGCTGCACGCCACGCTCCCCGTCGAGCACGTCTGGGCGCTGCGGGCCGACGCACGCGGCGGCCTCGTCGCCGCCAGCGGCCTCCCCGGCGCGCTGTGGGCCGTGGACCCGTTCGGGGCGGTGAGCCGTCTGGCCGACGTGGACGACGACCACGCGCGCTGCCTGGCCGGCGCCCCCGACGACCTGCTCGTGGGCACGGCCGGCAAGGGCCGCGTGCTGCGCTGGCACGGCGGGCGTCTGTCGGTCCTGCGCGACCTCGAGCAGGACGAGGTCGTGGGGGTCGTGCGCCTGGCCGACGGCTCGCTGCTGGTGGCGGCCAACGCCGACGCCGGCGGCGGCAACGCCCAGCAGCTCGCCACGCTGCTCAAGCAGATCGCCTCCCCTCCGGCCACGCGCGGCGAGCAGAAGGCCCCGGAGCGGGCCGCGCTCCAGGACGGCACGCTGCTGCACCTGCAGGCCTCGGGCGCCGTGGAGACCCTCTGGCAGGCGAAGAAGACCGCGCTGCTGACGCTCGTCGCCGACGGCGAGGGGGCCAGCGCCGGCGTGCACCCCTCCGGCCGCGTGCTCCACGCGGTCCCCGGACGCGGGGCCGCGCTGACGGCCGACCTGCCGGAGGCGGAGGCCAGCGTGCTGCTCGCCGGGCCCGACGGCCTGGCCGCGGTCGTCACCAGCAACCCCGCGGTGCTGCACCGTCGGCGCCCGGGCCCGCCGGCCGGCGCCTACCTCTCCGCGCCCCTGGACGCCGGGGCCGTGGCGCGCTGGGGCCGGCTCACGGCGCTGGGCTCGGGGCTCACGGCGGCCTCGTTCCGTTCCGGGGAGACGGCGGAGCCCGACGCCTCCTGGACGGCCTGGGCGCCCGTCGGCGGCTTCGACGGGGCCTCCGGCGACACGGGGACGACGGCGCGCTTCCTGCAGGTGCGGCTCGCGCTCACCGGCCCCGCGGCGGCGCTGCGGGGGCTGTCGGTGGTGGCCGAGGCCCCCAACCGCGCTCCGCGGCTCGCCGACCTGACCGTGACGCGGCCCAAGCCGCACGCCCAGGGCCCCGGCGCGGAGCGCGAGATCGCCTGGAAGGCCGAGGATCCGGAGTCCGACGGCCTGCTGTTCACCGTGGAGCTGCGTCGGGAGGGCGCGTCCCGCTGGACGGCGCTCGTGAGCGCGCAGGCGCTGGAGAAGACCGGCCTCGCCTGGGACACGACGGGCCTGCCCGACGGCGTCTACCGCGTGCGCGTGACGGCCAGCGACGCGCCCGACAACCCCGTGGAGCGGGCGCGCCAGGCGGTGCTGGAGTCGGCCCCCGTGCGCATCGACAACACCGCCCCGCGCGTGCGCGCGACGGCGCGCCGGGTGGGCGACCGGCTGCTGCTCGAGGGCGAGGCCGAGGACCAGCCGGGCGGGCAGGTCGTGGCCGTGCGCGTGGCGCTCGACGGCGGCCCGTGGCAGGTGCTCGCGGCGAAGGACGGGCTGTTCGACGCCGCCACCGAGGGCTTCGCCGCCTCGCTGCCCGACCCCGGCCCGGGCGAACACGACCTCGTGGTGCAGGCGCTGGACGCCGACCGCAACGCGGGGGCCCTGGCGCTCGGCGTGGGCGCTCCGCCGGGGTAGCCCGCATGTTGCGTGAAGCGCGCGCCGCCGGAGGGCAGATTCGGCCACGGAGGAGGCGCTGAGGGCAGGTGGGATGCACATCCCCGCGTACGGCCCGTCCTGGCTCGCGGCATCGGGCCGGAGGCAAGGAAGAGCGACGA
>CAZPOZ010000632.1:0-2298 GCA_964588235.1 uncultured Planctomycetales bacterium | reverse complement strand
CCCGTCGCCGCCGAGCCCCCGCCCGGCACGCCGGTGATCCACCTGGAGGCGGCGGTGATCCGCGCGAGCGCCTGCACGGCCCAGGCCCTGCTCCGGGCCTCGACGCCCGAGCCGGGCGGCGGCCGGTCGTTCACGCCGCAGGCCTTCGAGGCCTGGCGGGCCGCCTGCGCGCGCGCCCGGGGCTGCGAGGTGCTCGCGGCGCCCCGGCTCTCGGTCTACGAGGCCCAGGCGGCCACGATCAGCGTGCTCAGGCAGGTCGCCTACGTGCACGACGTCGCCGTGCAGCGCAGCGAGACCGCGCTGATCGCCGACCCCGTGGTGCAGACGGTCAGCGAGGGGGTGCTGCTGCACGCGACGGCGCGCCGGCTGGGCGCGGGCCTGCACGTGACCGCGCGGCTGGAGCTCGCCGAGCTGCTCCTGCCCATCGAGCGCTTCACCACGACGCTGGCGGCGGGCACGACCCCGGTGACGATCCAGCTGCCGCGGCTCGTGCGCGGGGGCGCCGACCGCGCGCTGGCGCTCACGCCGGGCAGGCCCACGCTCCTGGCCGACCTGGCCAGCCCCGCGTCCCGCGACGGCCGGCGGGTGCTGGTGTTCCTCACCGCGCGGCTCGAGCCGCCGGCGGCGGCCGCGCCCGCGGCGCCGCCCGCGCGCTGCGCGGCGCCCGCGCCGGGGCTGCGGGGCCTACTTCGCCGGGGCGGCCTCGGCCGGCTCGGGGGGCAGGATCTTCACCTTGAAGACCCCCGCATCCACGGGGAAGGCCTTCAGGGTGGGGAACGAGACGCGCGCGGTGGCCAGGCCGGGACCTGCTTCCTCGGGGACCCACACGGGGCCGTGGAACTGGTTCCCTCAGCAGCGGTCGTCGAGGGTGAACTTGAGCACCACGGGCGGGTCCCCGGCCTTGGCCGCCGGGAAGGCCACCTCGAGCAGCGGCTTGCAGTCTTCCGGGACCTGCTCGTAGCCCTGCGCGCACCAGGACCCCTCGCCCAGGCCCGGCGTCCCGATCTGGATCGTGAGCTCCTGGTCCTCGGCGCCCTTCGTCAGGCTGGGCAGCGTCCCGCCGGCCTGCGGGGGCGCCTGGGCGACCAGCGGGCCGTCCACGTGGATCACCGGCGCCTGCGCCGCGCGGGCGGCCAGCCGCGGCTTGGCCTGCTGGGTGTGCGTGCCGCCCACCGACACGTTCAGCGTCACGTCGTCGGCCGCCGGGATGCTCGAGCCCGGCTTGGGCTCCGCGATCAGGCGCGTGAGCGTGAGACCCGTGTAGCGCGGCGGCCCGGAGGGTGCGGGCAGCTCGCCGAGGTCGAACTGGGTGAGCGTGACCTTCACGTCGGGCGTCTCGTCCACCTCCGCGCCGCCCTCGAGCACGACCTTCTCCCCGGCCTCGGTCAGGTCCCCGTTGCCGTTGCGGTCGAGGTAGGCGGTCGCCCCGTCCAACACGAGCCAGGCGCGTTGCCGGGCCTCGGCGCCCATCACCAGCAGCGCGTAGGCCGGCCGGCCGGCGTAGGCCGGCTCCTTGGCCAGGGTGCGGGGCAGCGCCGCGAGGTCGGGGCCCGCGCCGGGGGCGGCGCTGGCGACGGCCAGCAACGCGAGCGGCCCGGCCAGGGCGAGCGCTCGGCGTGCCGCTCTCGTGGGGAGGGGGTCGTGCATGGAGGCTCCGGGGAGGACGGGGGGCCGGCCGCGCGCCGCCGCGACCCCGTGGTGATCGTATCCCTGGATCGGCCGCCGGAGCGCGGGACCGCAGGCGCTCGGTCGAGGGTACCCCCAGGTGCGTCGTCGGCGCGGCTCAGTAGCGGTAGCCCTCGGGCTTGTAGGGGCCGCCGGCGGGGATGCCCAGGTACTTCGACTGCTCGGCCGTCAGGCGCGTGAGCTTCACCCCGAGCTTGGCCAGGTGCAGGCGCGCGACCTCCTCGTCCAGGTGCTTGGGCAGGCGGTGGACGCCGACGGGCAGGCGCTGCTTGGGCTCCCACAGCGCCAGCTGGCCCAGGACCTGGTTCGTGAACGAGGAGCTCATCACGAAGGAGGGGTGTCCGGTCGCGCAGCCCAGGTTCACCAGGCGCCCGCGCGCGAGCAGGATCAGCGTGCGCCCGTTGGGCAGGCGGAAGCGGTCCACCTGGGGCTTCACGTTCTGCTCGCGGATGCCCTTGGTGCCCGTCAGCCAGGCCACGTCGATCTCGTGGTCGAAGTGGCCGATGTTGCACAGGATGACGTTGTCCTTCATCGCCAGCATGTGCTCGCTGCGCACGACCTTGACGCAGCCCGTGGCCGTGACGAAGACGTCGCCCACGGGGGCGGCCTCCG
>CAZPOZ010000631.1:0-2304 GCA_964588235.1 uncultured Planctomycetales bacterium | reverse complement strand
GGCGGCTGCTCGCGCCCCGGCTCCGCGGCGCCGCCACGACCTACGAGGCCCTGGACGCCGAGGTGCGGGCCGGCATCGAGCGGGCGCGCGCCGCGGGCCGCGGCGTGCGCCTGCTCACGCGCACCGTCAACGGCCCCAGCACGCAGGCCTGGATCGACGCGTTCCTGGCCGCGGTGCCCGGCGCGCGGGCCGTCGCGGCCGACGCGCTCTCCTCCTCGGCCGTGGCCGCGGCGCACGCCCGCACGCACGGGGCGGCGCGCGTCCCGCGGCTCAGGCTCGAGGCCTGCGACGTGCTCCTCGCCGTGGAGAGCGACCTGCTGGGCACGGGACCCTCGCCCGTCGAGCACCTGCGCGGCTGGAGGGCGGCGCGCAGCCTCGAGGGCCAGCCGCCGCGCAGCCTGCACCACGTCCAGGTCGAGTCGATGCTCACCCTGACCGGCAGCAACGCCGACCGCCGCCACCGGCTGCGGCCGAGCCACCTGCCCGCGTTCGTGGCGCACCTGAGCGCGCGGGTGGCGGCCCGCGCAGGCCGTCCCGCGCCCGCGGCCCCCGGCGAGCCGCCGCTGGGCGCCCCGGCCCTCGACGCGCTCGTCGAGCGCCTGTGGGCCGCGAGAGGCCGCGCGGTCGTCGTCTGCGGGCTCAACGACGTGGAGGTGCAGGCCCACGTGAACCTGGCCAACGAGGCGCTGGGCGCCTACGGCGCCACCCTCGACCTCGCCGCGCCCTCGCTCCAGCGCCTGGGCGACGACGCGGCCCTCTCGGCGCTGCTGGACGAGTGCGCCGCGGGCACGGTGGGCGTGCTGATCGTGGCCGGGGGGAATCCGCTGGCGGAGGCGCCGGGCGGGGCGGCCCTGGCCGCCCGGCTCGCGCCGGTGGAGCTGCTCGTCGCGCTGGCCGAGCGCGACGACGAGGCGGCCGCCCGCGCCCGCGCCGTGGTGCCGCTGCCCCACGCGCTCGAGTCCTGGGACGACGCCGAGCCCGTGGACGGCCTGCTCAGCCTCACGCAGCCGGCGCTCGAGCCGCTGGGCGCCGGCCGCACCCTGCGGGCCTCGCTGGCCGCCTGGATCGGGCGGCCGGCCGCCGACCTCGAGCTGGTGCGCGCGGCCTTCCGCGAGCGCGTGCTCCCGCGCCTGGGGGCCGGCGGGTCCTTCGAGACCCTGTGGAGCCGCGCCGTCCACGACGGCTTCGCGCGGCTCGCGCCCCGCAGCGGCGCTGCGGGCGAGTTCCGCGGCGGCGCGCTCGCGCCGTTGCCGGCGCCGCCGCCCGCCGGCTCCGCGCTCGAGCTCGTGCTGCACGCCCAGGTCGGCATGCTCGACGGGCGCCACGCCCACAACGCCTGGCTCCACGAGCTGCCCGACCCGATCACCAAGGTGGTCTGGGGCAACGTGGCCGCGCTCTCGCCGGCCACGGCGCAGCGCCTGGGCGTGGACGACGGCGACGTGCTGCGGCTCGAGGCGGGCGGCGCCGTGATCGAGCTGCCCGCGCTGCGGCTGCCCGGGCTCTGCGACGACACCGTCGCGGTGGCCCTGGGCTACGGGCGCGCCGGCACCGACCGCTTCGCCGACGTCGGGCCCTCGTGGCTCGAGGGCGAGCCCACGGTGCCGTCGGGCTCGGCCGTGGGGGCGGCCACGGCCGCGCTCCTCAGGTTCCAGGGCGGCGCGGTCTCCTACGCGGGCCGGGAGGTGGCCGTCAGGCGCACGGGCGCGCGCCGTCCGCCGGCACGCAGCCAGACCTGGTCCACGCAGGACCTGCCCGCGCACCTGGCGCCCAAGCGGGGGGCGCGGCGCGAGATGGTGCGCGAGCTCGACCTCGCGGGCCTCGCGGCCGACCCCGGGGAGCGGGCGGGCGGCCACGGCGCGGCCCCCGCAGGGACGCACGCCGGCGGGCACGGGGCCGCGCTCTGGGACCGGCCGGCGGGCGCCCGCCGCTGGGGCCTGGTGATCGACCTCTCGGCCTGCACCGGGTGCAGCGCCTGCGTGGTGGCCTGCCAGGTCGAGAACAACGTGCCCGTCGTGGGACGCGACGAGGTCCTGCGCCGCCGCGACCTCGCCTGGATGCGCATCGACCGCTACTTCGCCGACGTGCCCGGCGCGCCCGGCGACGTGGACGTCGTGCACCAGCCGATGCTGTGCCACCACTGCGGGAACGCGCCCTGCGAGTCGGTCTGCCCCGTGCTGGCCACGGCGCACTCCTCCGAGGGCCTCAACGAGCAGGTCTACAACCGCTGCGTCGGCACCCGCTACTGCGCCAACAACTGCCCCTTCAAGGTGCGGCGCTTCAACTACTGGGAACTCAGCAAGCGCC
>CAZPOZ010000630.1:0-2307 GCA_964588235.1 uncultured Planctomycetales bacterium | reverse complement strand
GCGGGGGGGGGGGGGGGGGGGGGGGGGGGGGGGGGGGGGGGCCGAGGGAGGGCGAGAAGATGAAGTGCGCATGGAGTATGCGCACCGAGGGAAGGCCGTTTTGTCCCCCCCTGCCGTTCTCCCTACGCGATCTCTTTGAGCGCACGCGTCAGGTCGGCCAGCACGCGCGCCTGCACGCGGCGAAGCTGGTTCTGCGTCACCTCGTAGGCGGCTGCTGCCGCCCTGCGCGTCAGGGGCTCCTCGAAGCCGCCCCGCCCCAGCAGGTAGGCCAGCGCGGCGAGCCTCCGGACGTCGCCGTCGTACCTGCGGCGGAGCCTCTGAACTGCCTCCCTCACGCGCTCCCGGTCGGGCTCCGGCATGCCGCTGCCCGGTGCGGCCGTCCTCGACGGCACCGAGTCGCCCAGCTTCGCCGGCTCATCGGCCTTGCCGAGCGGCTCGTCCAGGGACTTCCCGACGTAGCGGTCCACGCGCGGGACGTCCCGCAGGTCCCTGCCTCGCTCCGCACGCCGGAAGGGAGCCGCCCCGCCCCACCTCCCGGCACGGAGGGAGTCGCGCATCTTGCGGACGTCGATGCGGAAGCGCGGGCTGCCGTCTTCGCCCGGCTCCACTTCGTAGTGCATGCACGTCCCCTTGCTCAGCACCTCGTGGAGGATCTCGGTGTGATCTCCGATCACGCAGGCGGTGCCGCGCCCGTGATGGAAGCTCTCCACTGCGAAGAGCACGGACTTGAGCGCGGCATCGATCTCGGCCTTCGACGGCATGCCCAGCATCGTGGCGAAGCACGCCTGAGCCACGAGCAGCCGCTGCACATCGCCCGCAGGACTCGCAAGGGTCAGGCGCATCCACGCCTGGAAGCGCCGTGCACGCGCGACGCCCGCATCGATCGCGTCCCATGGCCCCGTGCCTCGGACATCGTCCCTCTGGGCGAACCCGGCGGACTCGAGGAGGCTGGGCGCCCCCCAGGCGAACGCCGCGAGCGCGCGACGCACAACGGTGTCCAGGTGGGCCGCCACGGGCCCCTTCGGCAGGCTGCGCACGGCGTGGGCGATGACGCCCAGTCCGACGGTGTCCTGATGGAGCAGCGGCGGGCACGGCCACTGGTCCTGGACGGTCAGAAGCCGTATGCGCTCGACGAACTCGGCCGGCGGCTTGGGCAGGCGGTCCGGCGCGCCGAGCATGCCGAGGAAAAGGGCCTTCACCCGGAGCTCGGCTGCTGACTCGCTTCCCCTCCTCCTGCGCGGCATGGGTTGCTCCCGGGCGGCTCAGGGGGCCTCCCTGGCGTACCTATCAAAATACAAACAACAACGGACAGTGGAGGTGCGGCGTCGCGCAGCGGGACGCAGGGAGAAGAGGAGTGGCGTGCTGCACCGAACGGTGCTGGTCAGGCAGGGTGACAGATCGTCCACTGTCACCCCCTTCGTGTAGCCTAACTGCTTCATGGAGGCCTCTTCCTCCCCCCCCGGCTCGATGGGGGCGTAGGGGGAGGTATGGGCTTCGCCGTGTTGTAATGTCGTAAGTTGCTTTTGGGAATGTCTTTACGTTCTTCCATCGGATGCCGTTGTGGTGCTGGGGAGGCCGCTGGTGGCGCCCCGGCCAGCGCTCCTTCCCACGAACCCCGCTCGTCCAGGGCCGCCGCCGGGGCCCGCCCGGGCAGCCAGGGGCCCCGCCCCGACCCGCTCGCCCCGGCCCCTACGTGAACAGCCGCCCGCGCCGGGGATCTCGGCGCCCGGCCGGCAGGCCCCCCCAGGTGAGCGAGGGGCGCTGTCTCGAGGGCTGCGCGTCCGTGGCCGAGCTGCAGGCCCGGATCTCCCCCCAGCCCGCCTGGGCCCAGGCATGGCCGAGCGAGTCCACCGCGTCATCGAAGCGTCCCACCGGGAACGAGGCGAGCTCGTCCTCGAACGCCTCAAGCCACGGCGCCGCGGCGGGCAGCAGGATCCTGCCGCCCTCCAGCGCCGCCGTCAGCGGCAAGGCGCGCGCGATCTTGTCCTTGTCCGCCAGGGCCTCGCGCACGGGCAGCCCCTCGCGCCAGGCCTGCTGGATCAAGGCCGCTTGGAAGCCGACTTTTTCGATCCAGACGGCGCTCGACCCCCAGCGCTCGTGGGCGCGGCGGATCGCGGGCACGATGTCGGGCCCCTCGCGCCGCGCGCGGTCCACGTCCAGCACGAGCACGCGGCCGTCGGGCAGCGCGCCCACGGTGAGGACCACCGTGAAGTCGGCACTCGTCCTGAGGCTCGTGGCCAGGTCCACGGCGGCCCAGCGGCGCAGGTCCTCCAGGCTCGTGCGCGTGCCGTCGGCCAGCACGTACCG
>CAZPOZ010000629.1:0-2309 GCA_964588235.1 uncultured Planctomycetales bacterium | reverse complement strand
GCTCAAGAACGAGGTGCAGCGGCTCGTGGCGCTGGAGACCGGCGGCGTGCTGGCCCCGGAGCACCTCTCGCCCCGCATCCTGGCGTACCGCCCGCCCGACACGCAGCAGCCCATCCCGGGCGGGCTCCGGGCCCTCGTGGAGGATCTGGAGCGCCGGGTCCTGCGCAGCGCGCTGCAGCGCCACGGCTGGAACAAGAGCCGGGCGGCGGCCGAGCTGGGCCTGAGCCGCCTGGGCCTGCGCAAGAAGCTCGAACGCTACGGCATGGACGCCGAGCAGCCCCCGAAGCTGGCCGACGAGTGACGGGGTCGTTCCCGGCGCCCGACGACCTCCGTCGGGACCCGGTCCGGGCCGGCGCTCTGGTCGCGTCGTTACCAGGACCTGCAAACCCGATTGTCACCCTGGTAAGCCGCTAACCGACCCCGGTGGAAGGGCCGTGTCCGCGTGCAGCCGCCAAACGCCAGAAGTCCTTCGCGGGGCGGCTGTTCCGCGCGAGGGCGGGGGCTGGCCCTGTGGAATGGCAGTTGCGTCCGCCTCCCCGGCGCGGGTAGGTTGCCCCGCTCCCTGGGCCCCCGTCCCGCCAGGCCGTGCGGCTTGGCGGCGCGCCGGGTCCCGGGAGTGCGTGCACCCTCCGCGGCGCTCGAGGCCGCACCCGCTCCGGATCGTCCCTGCTGACCTCCCGTCTAACCGCCCGTCTGCCGCGTCCCCGAGCCTCTCCCCGCCCTTCCGCAGCCCGCCTCGAGCCCCCGCAAGGCCCCTCCCGACCCCCTCGCAGCGTGTCCTCCGCCTCCCCCCGACCCCGCAGCCGCCCCCACGCGCTGGTGCAGCCCCTGGAGCCCGCATGGCACGACTGATCGTCGCATCCTCCGGCACCGAGCGGACGATCGAGCTCACCCGCGAGAAGGCGCTCAGCGTCGGTCGCGAGCCGAGCAACGACGTCGCCCTCCCCGAGGAACGTCAAGCCTCCCGTCGGCACTGCGAGGTGCGCGCGTCGGCCTCGGGTTGGGAGGTGGTGGACCTCGGGGCCACGAACAAGACGCGCGTGAACGGCCAGCCCGTGGACCGGCGCGCGCTGGCCAGCGGCGACGTGATCGAGGTCGGCAAGGTCACCCTGCGCTTCGAGGACGCCGACGAGGACGCGCGCCTGCAGGCGGCCGGACGGCAGGGGGTCTGCTTCCTCGAGTGGACCGACGGCCCGCAGAAGGGGCAGCGCGTGCTGCTGGACCGTCCGCGCACGACCCTCGGCCGGCGCGAGAGCAACACGATCCCGTTGGACGACCGCATGGCCTCGGGGCACCACGCCGAGATCGTGCGCGACCTCAACGGCTACACCGTGCGCGACCTGGGCAGCACGAACGGCATCCTGGTCAACGGGGGCCCGACGACCGAGGCTCCCCTGGCCCACGGCACCCGCCTGCGCGTGGGCAACAGCCGCTTCGTGTTCAAGGACCCCTCGATGAAGGACGTCGAGGTCGAGCTCGCGCGCCTGGAGGACGACGACGGCTGGGGCATGATGGGCGACATCGACCTGTCGCGCGCCCCCGGGGGCGTCTCGGGCATCCTGGCCCTGCTGATCGTGCTGGGCGTGGCGGGCGCGGGCGGCTGGTACGTCTGGAACGAGGGGCAGCAGATCCGCACGAGGAGCGCGGAGGCGAGCGCCGAACGCATCGTCAACGGCGACTTCGAGGCGGCCGAGCTGCCGTGGTCCTGGAACGAGGACGCGCCCCTGCGCGTCGGCCGGACGGGCGCCGGCGGCGGCCAGGCGCTGCAGGTCGCGCTCGAGGACGCGCCCGGGGCGCGCCCCGAGCTGGTGACCTACCAGGGCGACTTCGGCCTGGCCGAGGGGCGCGTGCTGGACGTGAAGGCGCGCCTGAAGGGCACGGGCGAGCTGCTGCTGATCTGGCACACGGAGGCCGAGCGGGCCACGGGCACGACCGGCGTGACGCGGCCCGTCGTGCTCGGCTCCGGCGGGAGCGTCGGCACGCGTGTGGCCTTCCCCTCCTGGGCCACGACGTTGCGGCTGGCCCTGCGCGTCGCGCCCGGGCAGCGTCTGACGCTGGACGACCTGAGCGTGACGCCGGTCGCGGACGCCGACGGCGGGGCGGTCGCGCAGGACCCGCCCGGGCTGGCCCAGGCGGTGGCCGAGGCCGACGGGTCGCTCACCCTGGCCGTGCGCCGCACGGTCCTGGCCGTGGGGGGGCTGCCGATCGCCTGGAAGGACGCCGAACGGCTCGCCTTCCGCCCGCAGGGGGCGCCGCGCGCCGAGGGCGGCCGCACGGTGGTCGCCGGCGCCTTCGTGGGCGGCGGCCAG
>CAZPOZ010000628.1:0-2312 GCA_964588235.1 uncultured Planctomycetales bacterium | reverse complement strand
GAGGAAGCGGCCTGAGCGCCCGGCTCCAGCGCGCCGCTCGTGCCTCGCATCGCCCCTCTTGGTGGCGTTGGGCCTGAGCGCCCGGCTCCAGCGCGCCGCACGCGCCTCGCCACGCCTCTCTTGGTGGCGTTGGACTCAGCGCCGCTCCCGCAGCACGGCCACGACCACGCCCTGGATGCGGGGCGGAGGCGAGACCCGCCGCTCCTGCCCGGGCCGACCGGTCACCAGGCGGAGCAGGCCGGGCTCCGGGTAGACCTT
Source organism: uncultured Planctomycetales bacterium (assembly GCA_964588235.1). Taxonomy (GTDB): domain Bacteria; phylum Planctomycetota; class PLA2; order PLA2; family JAEUHO01; genus CAZPOZ01. Next base: position 2,054 of record CAZPOZ010000628.1, on the reverse strand, counting down.
CCAGAGCGTGGCCTGCCCCCGCTCGTCGAGCACGGCAGCCACGTCGCCGTGCTCCGCGCCCTCGCGCTGCACCAACACCACGTGGTCGCCGTCGCGCAGGTCGAGGGCCGCCAGCGCGTCGCCCTCGAGCCGCGCCAACACCGCCTCGCGACCCGGCACGAAGGCCGAGCGCCGCCGTGCGGCCACCAGCCGTACCGGCTCGAAGGTCGCAGCGTTCTCCAGGGGGCGGCTCCCCACGGGGTCGCCCCCCACGACGTCCGGCCCGACGACGACGCGCCCTGTCCGGGGTCGCCGCGGGGGGGAGGAGCCAGCCGAGTCCGCGGGCGCAGTCATACGAACAGTGTACGAACGCACGACCCCGTCCGGCGCCAGCCGGCGGCAAGTACCGTGAGGCCCCCATGCGCCGCGCCGCCCTGCTCCCTGGGATCCTGCTCACGCTCCTCCTGCCCACGGGAGCCGCCCGGGCCCAGGACGGCCCGGAGCAGCCCGCTCAACCCAGCCCGCGGCTGGGCCTCGAGCGCGTGTTCGGCGGCCCGCCGATCCACGCCCCCCTCCCCGGCTGGTCCTGGAGGCCGGGGCAGGCCGAGCTGGTGCGGGTGGAGGGCTCGAAGGACGACGAGCGGCTGGTGGCGCTGGACCCCGTGGGCGGCAGCTCCCGAGCGCTGCTGAGCCTCAGCCCGTTGGCGGGGCTGGTCGAGGCCCCGGGGGCAGGTGAGGAGTCGCTCGGCCGCGGGGGGCCCGCCCGGCTGCTGTGGACCCGGGACGGGCAGGGCCTGTGCGCCCTCGTCCAGGGCGAGCGGGTGTGGGTGAGCCTCTCCGGCGGGGCCCCGCGGGTGCTGACCCGGGGGATCGGGCGGCGCTCCGACGTGCAGATCTCGCCCGACGGGGCCCACCTCTCCTTCGTCACGGCGGAGGCCTTCGTCGTCCTGCCCACGGACGGGGGCCCGGCCCTGCGCTGGCCCCATGACGGCCCGGACGCGCAGCGCGGGCGGCTGGACTGGCTCTACCCCGAGGAGCTCGGCCTGACGCACGGCGCGTGGTGGGCGCCCGACGGGCGCTCGCTGGCGGTGCTCACGCTCGACCAGACGGGGGTGCCGGCCGCGCGCATCCAGGATCGGGCCGATGCCTCGGGCGAGGGGCGGCTCATGCGCTACCCGCGGCCGGGCGAGCAGAACCCGCGTCCGCGCGTCCAGGTGCTCCCGCTCGGCGACGGGCCGCCGCGGCCCCCGATCGACGTGGACCTGGGGCCCCACGAGTACGTGGTGCGGGTGATCTGGACCCCCGACGCGCGCGCCCTGCTCGTGGCCACGCTGGACCGCGCGCAGCGGCACCTGACGCTCTGGGCGGCCGATCCGCAGAGCGGCACGAGCCGGGTGCTGCTGGAGGAGAGGGACGAGGCCTGGATCGAGCCCCCGCCCGAGCCGCGCTTCCTGGGCGAGCGCACGCTGCTGTGGCGCACCGCGTGGGGCGTCTGGACGGCGCACGAGCTCGACCGTCGCGACCCGGGGAAGCGGATCTCGTCCCGCTGGCTGGTGCCGCCGCCCTTCGTGGACGGCCCGCTGCTGGCCGCGCGGCGCGTGCCCACGGTGGGCCCGGGCACGGAGCCGCAGCGCCTGGAGGCGCTCGTCGCCGGGGTCCGTCCCGGCGACCGGCGCCGGACCGTGTGGAGCGTGGCGTTGCCGGGAGGCGAGGGTCCCTGGCTGGCCGGCGTGGAGGACGACCTCGAGGTGGAGGTGGACGACACGCAGACCCTGGCCCTGGTGCGGCGCTCCACGGCGCTGAGCCCCCCCGAGCTGGAGCTGCGCCGCGTGGCCGACGGCGGCCTGGTGCGCACGCTCGGCCAGGCGCGCACGGCGGCCTACGACGCGCTCGAGCTGCCCGAGCTCGAGGAGGGCTCCACGGAGACCGAGGGCGGGCGCGTCCTGTGGCGTCTGTGGCGCCCGCGCGCCCTGGCCGAGGGGGAGCGGCGCCCCTTGGTGGTGCTGGTCTACGGAGGCCCGGGCTCGCGCACGGTGGAGGACCGCTTCGGCGGGGGCCCCTACTGGCCGGCGCTG
>CAZPOZ010000627.1:0-2323 GCA_964588235.1 uncultured Planctomycetales bacterium | reverse complement strand
AGGAGAGGTCTCGCCCTCCGAAGGACCCTACCCCTAACTTGGTGGCCATGACCCTCAGCGGCGCTCGAGCCGCTCGAGCACGAGGCCGCCGTCGGCGCCGACCACGTAGCGGCCGCGCGCGCGCTCCCCCGGGGCGAGGCGCTCGTCGACGCGCGCGTCGGCCCCCCGGGCCGCGGGCACGCCGTCGATGCGGCCCTGCGCGTCGAGCACGCCGAACAGCCGCACGCGCCGGCCCACCGGAGGCGGGGACGGACGGCCCTCGTCGTCGCGGGCCCCCTCGCTCACCCAGCGCACGAGCCGCTCCACGTCGGCCGCCGCGAGCCAGGGAGGGCCGCCCAGCGGCATGCGCTTCTCGGACAGGCCCTGCACGGCACGGATCAACGGGCTCGCCTGAGGCCGCCCGGGCAGCACCGCGACCCGCTCGCCCGCGCGCAGCGCCTCCCACGTGTCGAACCGCAGCCCCTCGGGCGCCGGGCCCAGCACCCCCTTCGGCTGGTGGCAGCGCACGCAGTGGGCCCGCAGCACCGGGGCCACGTCCCGCCAGCGCAGCGGCGCGCCCGCGGGCCCGGGAGCGTCGGGCGGCGCAGGTCCGCCGGGGGGTGCAGGGGCGGGCGCGCCCGGCGGCGGCACCGCGGGCGGCGTCGGCGGCGCGGGGGCCGGAGGGGCGCCGCCGCGGATCCACTCCTCGATGCGCGCGATCTCGGCCTCGGGCAGCGGATCGCCGTCCAGCGGCATCTGCGGGGTCAGCGTGCCCCGCAGCCGCTGGACGAGCCGGCTGCGGGAGGGGTCGCCCGCGACGAGCACCGCCCCGGCGGCGGAGCCCTTGCGCGCCTCGGCCGCGCTGGACAGGCTCAAGCCCTCGACGGCCAGCGGGCCCCCGTGGCAGTGCACGCAAGCCCGCTCGAAGATCGGCCCGACCTCGGCCCAGGTGACCCCGGTCGCGGCTTCCGGCGGCGCGGCCTCGAGGGCGCCGGCGACGCCGACCCCGAGCGCGAGCGCCCCCGACGCCAGCGCGCGCAGGGCCCCCCCCTTCATGGCTGGGTCCCCGCGTCCAGGTCGATGCGCCCGGCGCCCAGGCGGCCGTCGAGTCCCGGGTTGGCGGCGGAGAGGCTGCGGCTGCGGTCCTCGAGCCGGCGACCGGCGTCCTCGGGGGTGAGCCCGGGCACGGCGTCGAGCACCAGCGCGGCCCCGCCCGAGACCAGGGCGGCGCTCATCGAGGTGCCGCCCCAGCGGGCCGTGCCCGAGGGGAAGGCCGGGTGCGCGCCCAGCAGGCTCACGCCGGGCGCGCACAGGTCCACGCCGCTGCCGAACGACGAGAAGGACGCGCGCACGTCGTCGGCGCCGACGGCGGCCACCGCCAGCGCGTCGGAGTAGGCCGAGGGGAAGGCCACGTCGTCCACGCCGGCGTTGCCCACGGAGGCCACGACGAGCACGCCCCGCGAGCGCGCGTACTGCACGGCGCGGCGCACGGCGTTGGACTGCGTGGCCATGCCGATGGAGACGTTGATCACCTGCACGCCGCGGTCGGCCGCCAGCGTCAGGCCGGCAGCCAGGCCGCTGGCCGTCCCGCGGCCCTCGCTGTCCAGCACGCGCACGGCCACCAGCCGCGCGCCCGGCGCGACGGCGTGGATCAGGCTGGCGACGAAGGTGCCGTGGCCGTAGCCCTCGTCCACGAGCCCGTCCTGGTCCTGGTCGATCCCGTCGCGCTGCTCCCGGGGGTCGGCGTCCCCGTCCAGCACGTCGAAGCCGTCGGGGTCGAGCGCGGCCGCGAGGAAGGGGTGCGACGGGTCCACGCCGGTGTCGAGCACGGCCACGCGCACGCCCGTGCCGTCGGCCCGGCCGAGGGCGGCCGGCAGCCCGATGCGCTGCAGCTCGCTCTGCGGGGCGATCGACGCGGCGAGCTCGGTGGTGCCGGCCGGGATCGTGCTGGCGCCCCCCTCGGGGTTGTCCAGCACGTGGTCGGGCTCGGACTCCACCACGCGGTCGTCGTCGTCGAGCAGGGCCAGGAACCCGGCCTCGCTCATCCCCGGCGGGAGCTCCACGCGCCAGACCTCGGTCCCGGGGATCACGCCCAGGACCGTGGCGCCGGTCTCCCGCGCGATGTCGTCGATGTCGTCGCCGTCGGCCTCCACCAGCACGACGACGCGGGCGGTCGCGTCGCCGCCCCCCGGCGGGGCGCCGCCGGCCGAGCCGCCGCCGCCGCAGGCGGCGAGGGCGAGCAGCAGCGCGAGGAGCAGCAGCGACGCGGGCGCAGCGCCCCGGCGCCGGAGGAGCCCCTCGAGGGGCGCAGGGAAGCGGTCGGTCATCGCAGGTACCCCGAGAG
>CAZPOZ010000626.1:0-2324 GCA_964588235.1 uncultured Planctomycetales bacterium | reverse complement strand
GGACCCCGCCATGGAGGCGGCGGCGGTGGCGCGGGTGCGCGCGCTGCGCGCCTCGCGCGCGCCGGGGCCCGTGGCGGCCTCGCTGGCGCGCCTGGACGCCGACGCCGGCGCCGAGCGCAACCTCGTGCCCGCCGTGCTGGCCTGCGTGGAGGCCCGCGCCACCGTGGGCGAGATCATGGGCGTCCTCGAGCGCCGCTACGGCTCGTTCCGGCGCTGAGAGGAGCGCAGGGCTCACCTTCCGACCGTCCGTTGGCCGATCCTTCCAGGACGCCGCGCCCCGGAGCCTCCGATCCCATGCAGATCCAGGACCTCAAGCTCGCCATCCGCAACGCCGGCATCCGCGGCGCCTGCTACGACCTGGGCTACCGCGTGGGCAAGAAGCTCGCGCGGCTGACGGTGCTGCAGGGGATGACCCTGACGCCGGAGTCGCTCGACCGCTCGTTCCTCGAGGGCAACCCGCGCTACCGGCACGGCTTCCTCCCGGAGGCCGAGCTGCGCGCCTTCGCGCGCACGCCGGGCCTGGAGCTCGACGACGCCTTCCTCGACCAGGCCCTGGCGAAGGGCGACCGCTGCTACGGCATCGTGGACGGCGGCACGCTGGCCTCCTACGGCTGGTACTCGACCAACCCCACGCCGATCGACGACGAGCTGACGCTGCACTTCGATCCCCGCTGGGTCTACATGTACAAGGGCTACACGGGCCACGCCTACCGGGGGCAGCGGCTGCACGCCATCGGCATGGCGCGCTCGATGACCGAGCACGTCGCCCTGGGCCTGAAGGGCATCGTCTCGCAGGTCGAGGCGAACAACTTCTCCTCGCTCAAGAGCGTGCACCGCATGGGCTACGTGGACGTGGGCCGCATCCGCGCCTGGAGGGCGCTGGGCCGCTGGCGCGTGCGCACCGACGCCTCCTGCGCACCCTACGGGCTGCGCCTGTCCGTGCGCTGACGCGCCGACCCGCCCCCGCCGACCGCGTGGAGCGCGCCGCTCCACGGGGTCCGCGCGCACGGGCTCCCGGCGGGCGGAGGGCGTAGGCTGCCCTGCCCATGCCCGCCCCGCCGCCTCGGACCGCTCCGCCTGCGCCGGGGTCCCCCGCCCCGGCCGCGCGGGCCCGGCTGCAGATGCTGGCGGCGGCCGCGCTGTTCAGCACGGGCGGCAGCGTGATCAAGGCCACCTCGCTCACGGGCTGGCAGGTGGCCATGGCGCGCTCGGGCGTGGCCGCCCTGGCGCTCCTGGCCCTGGCCCCCGCCGCGCGCCGGGCCTGGAGCTGGCGCACGCCGGTGGTGGGCGTGGCCTACGCGTCCACGCTGCTGCTCTTCGTGCAGGCGAACAAGCTGACCACGGCCGCCAACGCGATCTTCCTGCAGGCCACCGCGCCGCTCTACCTGCTGCTGCTCTCGCCCTGGCTGCTGGGCGAGCGCGTGCGGCGGCGCGACCTCGGCTTCCTGATGGTGCTGGCCGGCGGCCTGGCCCTGTTCTTCGTGGGCGGCGAGGCGCCCACCGCCAAGGCCGAGGATCCGGCGCTGGGCAACCTGCTGGCCGCGCTCAGCGGGCTCACCTGGGCCTTCACGATCGCCGGGCTGCGCTGGCTCGCCCGCGGCGGAGCCGGGGCGGTCGGCAGCACGGCCGTGCCCGCCACGGTGGCCGGCAACCTGCTGGGCTGCCTGGTGGCGGCGCCGCTCGCGCTGCCCCTGGCGGCCACGCCGCTGGACCTGGCGCTGGTGGCCTTCCTGGGCGTGTTCCAGATCGCGCTGGCCTACCTGTGCCTGACGGCCTCGGTGACGCGCGTGCCCGCCTTCGAGGGGGCGCTGCTGCTGCTGCTCGAGCCGGTGCTCTCGGCCCTCCTGGCCTGGGCCCTGCACGGCGAGACGCCGGCGCCCGCGGCGCTGGCCGGGGCGGCGCTGATCCTGGGCGCCACCGTCGCCCACGCGGCCGTGGCCCCGCGGCAGGTCGAGGAGGCCGCGCCGCAGGGCTGAGCGGCGACGGCCCCCGGGCAGGCGACGGGCGGGCACGGGCGGCGCGCCGGGGACCCGGGGGAGCGCTCGCCTGGGGGCGGCCACGCCGTAGAGTGCCGCCCATGACCGTGCCGACCCCGACCGCGCGCCCCGCACCGCCGCCATTCCTCGCCAGCGCCCGCCGCCAGCGGCCGGGCGACGACCCGATCTTCGCGCTCAACGCCGAGGCCGTGGCGCGCAAGGCGAAAGGCGAGCCGGTGGTGAACGCGACGCTCGGCGCGCTGCTCGACGACGCCGGCGCGCTGGCGGTGCTGCCCACGGCCGCGAGGGCGGTGCACGAGGTGCCCGCGTCCGAGTGGGCCGCCTACG
>CAZPOZ010000625.1:0-2324 GCA_964588235.1 uncultured Planctomycetales bacterium | reverse complement strand
GCAAGAGAGGTCTCGCCCTCCGACGGGCCCTACCCCTAACTTGGTGGCCATGACGATCAGTCGTAGACCAGGCCGATCGGACCGGGGAAGAGCCAGGTGAGGCCCTCGCGCAGCCGGTCGCGCCAGTTCTCCCAGTTGTGCCCGTCGCGGGCCTCGACGTAGCGCACGTCCATGCCGGCGTCCCGCAGCCGCGGGACCAGCGTGCGGTTGTGGTAGATCAGCCCCTCGTAGACGCCGCAGGAGACGAAGACCTTCTCGGCCACGGCCAGCGGCGCGTCGCGCAGCTCGTTGACCAGGTGCACCACCGGCCCCATGCGCGGGTCGTCGGCCTCCTCGCCGTAGTCGTTGAACGCGAACGAGCCCGACTGCAGCAGCAGCCGGCCGAACGCGCCGGGGTGTCGGCGGGCGGTGGACAGCGCCGCGACCGCGCCCAGGCTGGCCCCCATCAGGCAGCGGTCCGCCGGCCGGGCCCGCAGCGGCAGCCGCGCCTCCAGGTGCGGGAGCAACTCCTGCGCCACCCAGCGGGCGTGGTCGGCGTTGGCCGTGTAGTCGCGCATCCGGTCCGGCGAGGGCGACAGGGCCACGACCAGGGGGGGGATCTCGTAGCGGTGGATGAGGTTGTCCAGCACCGTCTTGAGGCCCGCGAACCGCAGGTAGTCCTCGCCGTCGAAGACCACCAGCAGGCGGTAGCGCCGCGAGCTCTTGAAGCGGGCCGGCCGGTAGACCGTCAGGCGCTGCGGCGCGCCGTGGAAGGCGGAGGGGGCCTCGAGCACGTCGAGCGTCCCCGGCCGCGCGTCGGGGTCGGGGAAGGTCCACTCGGGCGTCTCGTAGCCCAGCGTGGCGCAGACCGAGTTGGCCCCGAAGGGGTCGTGGGCGATGCGCGGGTTGAGCGGGTCGCGCAGCAGGGCCCGGCGCCCGCCGCGCGTCACCTCGAGCTTGTACTCGAAACGCGAGCCGCGCGGCACCTCGAGGCTGAGGTACCAGAGGTCGGTGCCCTCCAGCCGCACGAAGCGCTGCGCCGTGGGCAGCCCGAACACGAAGTGCCTCAGGCGCACCTGGTCGGCCTCGCCCCGCCAGAAGAAGGTGACGCTGCCGCCCTCCACCACGGGCGAGCCGTGGACCTCGAGGAACTCGTCCAGCACCGCCGGCGTGAGCGCCTCGCCGCGCTCCAGGAGCTGCATCACGGCCAGGCTCACGCGCCACGCCACCCGGAGGGGCGACGCCGGGCGCGCGCGGCGCGCGGAGGCCCTCCGCAGGCCGCTCCGCGGGAGGCGTCCCGCCCTCCCAAGCGCCTGAACCCGAGCTCGCCGGCGTCGGGGCTCACGCGGCCTCCACGGCCTGCCCGTCCAGGGCCAGCCGGCGGGGATGGCCGGCCACCGTGCTCCAGGCGCGACCGTTCCACGACAGCGCCGTGCCCTCGTCGAGCAGGGTCAGCACGCTGGGGGCGAAGCGGCGGGCGAAGAGCTCCTGGCGGGGGCGGTCGTCGAGCCTGAGGCGCTGCGCGCCGTGGGGCAGCGGGGTCAGCCCCGCCACCAGCCCCAGCCCGGCGTCGAGCAGCTCCGGATGGCCCGCGCCCTGGGGGGGCGTGTCGTGGAACAACACGACCCGCTCGGCCAGCGCCATGGCGCCGGCCGACCAGGCGAAGACCGGCTTGCGCCGCAGGGCCTCGGCGAGCCCGAACGCGCGCAGGCGGTTGAGCAGCACCGCCACGTTGCCGCCGGCCACGAGCACGGCCTCGGCCTGGCGCAGCTGCTCGAGCACCTCGGACACGTGCGGGGCGAGCGAGCGCCGCTCGGCCGGCCTCCAGGCCTCGTCGAACTCGCGCGAGATGTCGGCCACGCGCCCCGACTGGTGCGCGTCCAGGTCGCGCAGGGTCTGCAACGCCGCGGCCCGCTCGACCTCGAGCAGGTCGGGGGTGCCCGCCCGCCGGGCGAGCTGGTGCCACGCGTCGGCGGCGTGGGCCAGGCGCAGGCGGTAGAGGTCGGCCTGCTCGCGCAGCCGCGCGCGCCGCTCCCGGTAGGCCAGGAACAGGGGCCGGTCGGCGGCGAAGGCCTCCTCGAGCCGGCCGTAGAGCCGCAGGTTGGTCACCCGCTGGCCCAGGTGGGCCTCGAGCTCGGCCGTCTCCAGCTCGCGCTCCTCCCAGCCGGCGGTGATCACCGCGTAGGGGCCCTCCGCGCCCAGCAGGGCCAGCACGCTGGCGAGCGTGGGGCGGCGCCGCTGCGGGCACAGCAGGACGATCGGGGCGTTCACCCGCACATCGTACGCGGGGCCCGGACGCCGGCCCCGCCCCCGCCGGACGGGCGGTCGTGGGCCCGTCTCCTCCC
>CAZPOZ010000624.1:0-2326 GCA_964588235.1 uncultured Planctomycetales bacterium | reverse complement strand
GCGCGCGGCCCAGGCGCTGGTGAACGCCGGCCGCGCACGCGCCGCGCTCCACGGGCGCGCCGTCCCCGGGGTGGACGACGTGCGCGCCCTGGCCGGCCCCGTGCTGCGGCACCGGCTGGTGCTCTCCTACGGCGCCCAGGCCGACGACGTGGACGCCGACCGCCTGGTGGCGCGTCTGCTCGAGCTCGTCCCCGGCCCCGGCCGGGGGGGGCCGCCCCCCGCCCAGGGCTTCGCCCGACGCCTGTGGCGGGCGCTGCTGCGGCCGGCACCCCCCTACGGCGCGCGCGCCTGAGCGCCGCCGGGCCGCGGGCGGCCCGTGACGAGCAGCCCGCAGCCCGCGAGCACGAGCCCGCCCCCCGCGAACGCCCAGGGGCCGGGCACCGTGCCCAGGAACGCGAAGCTGAGCAGCGCCGCGAACAGGGGCTGGGTCTGGTTGACCAGCGCCGCCTTGGACAGGTCGATGCGGCGCAGCGCGCGCAGGTAGAGCATGCGCGCGAGCGTGGGCCCCAGCAGCCCCATGCCCGCGGCCGCGGCCAGCGCGCGGGGCGGCAGCAGCCCGAGCCGTCCCTGCACGCACGCCACGGCGGCGCACAGCGCGACCAGCAGCGCGTTGCGCCAGGCCACCAGGCGCAGGGGGTCGGCGTGGCGCAGGGCCAGCTTGCTGAGCACCTCCGCGGCGCCGAACAGCGCGGCCCCCCCGAGCACGAGGATCTGCCCCAGCCGCTCGCCGCCGCCGGCGCGCGCGGCGGGCGCGTGCAGCGCCAGCACCCCGGCCACGGCCAGCAGGCCGCCGACGAGCTCGCGGCCCCGGAAGCGCTCGCCGAACAGCAGGACGGCCAGGGCGATGGACACCAGCGCCTCCGTGCGGCCCAGGAAGGCGGCCACGGTCGGGTCCAGGCGGGCCACCCCGGCGTAGGTGGCCCAGACGGCGCCGGCGCACAGGGCCACGTGCGCGAGCAGCGGGCCCCACAGGCCCCGGCCCGTGGGCCTCGTCGGGGGCCGGGCCAGGCTCAGGGCGGCGGAGAACGCGGCGGCGAAGGCCAGCACCCACACGGCCAGCCCGAACGGCTCGCTGGCCGAGAGCCCGACCTTGAGCAGCGGCGCGGTGCCGCCCGCGAGCGCCGCGCAGCCGAGCGCCGCCAGGTAGCCGCCCAGCGCGCCGCCCGGCGCCGGCGCCTGCGCGCTCACCGGCCGGGCCCGGGGCGCGGCGCCGCGAGCGCCCGCTCGACGGCCTGCGCCAGCGTCTCGGGCTCGAGCCGGGTCAGGCAGGGGTGGCCGGCCACGGGGCAGCGGGGGCGATGGCAGGCCAGGCAGGCCAGCCCCTCCACCCGCAGGACCTCGCTGGGCCCCCCGGAGCCCCACACCGGGTCGGTCGCCCCGGCGTAGACCACCGTGCGCACGCCCAGCGCCTCGGCCACGTGGCGCGGCCCGGCGTCGGCGGCGAGCAGCGCGTCGGCGCGCGCCAGCAGGCCCTTGAGCTCGCCCAGGTCCGGCGGCGCGTCGTGGGTGGACAGGCAGGGCTCCCCCACCGCCCGCGCCAGGGCCCCGACCTCGGCCTCCTCGCCCGGCCCCGCCAGCAGCAGCGGCAGCGCCCCCGTGCGCTGACGGGCCCGCACCACGGCCGCCGCCAGCCGCTCGACGGGCATGCGCTTGGAGGGCCCGAAGCCCGCTCCCGGGGCGACCCCGAGGAGCGCGCGCCCCGCGGGAAGCGGGGCCAGGCGCCGGGCGGCGCGTTCGGCGTCGAAGGGCCGGACGGCGAGCGCCGTGCCCAGGCCGTCGTCGCGGGCGCCGAAGGCCGCGGCCAGGTCGAGGTAGTGCGCGCGCATCGGCCGCGGCGCCAGCCCCCCCCGCGCCCCCCGGGGCACCTGCACGCGGCGCGTGAGCAGCGGGCCGCGCGCATGCAGCGCGACGCCCACGCGCTCGGGGATGCGCGCGAGCCGCGCGGCCAGCGCCGAGGAGAACGAGCCGGGGAGCAGCAGCACGGCGTCGGCTCCGAGCCGCGCCAGGTGCCGCGCGGCCCGCCACGCGGCCACCGGGCCACGGGCCAGCGGGCCGGCCAGGGGCACGACGGCGTCGCGCCAGGCGAGGCCGTCCAGCACGGCCATGGCGGCCGGCCCGCCGGCCCAGGTGAGGCGCGTGCGGGGCAGGGCCGCGCGCAGCGCGCGCAGGGCCGGCGTGGCCATCACGGCGTCGCCCAGCGGGTTGGGCAGACGCACGATCAGGTGCCGGGGCGCGGCGGGCGCGGACCCGCTCACGCCCAACGCCACGAAGCCAGGCGATGCGAGGCAGGTGCGGCGCGCTGGAGCCGGGCGCTCAGGCCGCTTCC
>CAZPOZ010000623.1:0-2327 GCA_964588235.1 uncultured Planctomycetales bacterium | reverse complement strand
CCCCCGGTCCCGCCCCCGCCCCCTCCGCCGCCTCCGCCACCACCGGTGCCGCCGCTGCTGCCTCCGCTGCCGCAGGCGACGAGCAGGCAGAGGCTGGCTCCGCCGACGAGGTTAAGGATGCGCGGGTGGATCATGACGGGCTCCGGGCCGCGGGAGTGCGGCGGGTACTTCCACGATACCGAGCAGGCGTGCTTGGCGCCACAAGCTGGAACGGACCCGTCGCAGCGGAGCCTCGCCCGGGGGTCGCGGTTGGGCCCTGCGCGCATCTCGGTGCGCTCGCGGGGTCCCTGCCTTCCCCGCGGCGGGAGGCGCTGCAATGGCCGCCGACGGATCCGTACTCGAAGGGAGCCACCCCGTCGGAGGCTCCCATGTCACGGCGCGAACGGTTCGTCTCGGCGGCCCGGCTCCTGGTCGTCTGCCTGGCCCTGGGCGGCCTGCTCGTCGCCTGCGGCTCAGGCGGCAGCCACGGCGGCTCGGGCTCCGGCTCGAGCGTGCCCCACCAGCCCCGCTCGTTCATCCGCATCGCCAACGCCTCGGTCAGCCCCTATCCGATCGACTACGGCGTGGTCTACCAGGTCAACGGGGCCCAGGTGTACCCGTACATCCCGCCGGGCACCTTCGTGACCTACGAGGTGGACGCGGACACCTGGACGCAGGCCGAGTTCCGCTTCTCCACGGGCGTCTGGGGCTGGCACTGCCCCGGCGCCTTCGTCTCCGCCCCCGAGGGCCAGACGGTGACCGTGGTCGTGAACTACTACTACTACTGCCCCTGATGCCGTGGCCGCCGGGCCCCCGCGCCGGGGTTGGCGGGGTGGGCGGCGGCGGCGCGGCGCCGCCGGTACGATCCCGGCGTGCCCCCGCCCTGCCCCCCGGGTCCGCCGCCGGCCGAGGCCGAGGACGCCCCGCTTCGCAGGGTCGCCGAGGACCGCTACCGCGACTTCCTGGCCGTGGGGGCGGGGGGCATGGGGGTCGTCTACCGGGCCTTCGACGCCGAGCTCGGCCGGGACGTGGCGTTCAAGGTCATGCGCCCCGACGCGGGCTCCGGCGCCTCGGGCATCACCCCTCCCACGCCGCCCGGGCTGGCCGGCTCGGCGCGCGTCTCCGACCCGGCTGCGCTGGCATCCCGGCGCGCCCGCTTCCTGAGCGAGGCGCGGCTGACGGCCCACCTGGAGCATCCGGGCATCCCGGCCGTCCACGAGATCGGCGAGACCGCCGAGGGGTTGCCCTACTACACGATGCAGCTCGTCGCCGGCGGAGACACCCTGGCCACCCGGCTCGACGCCTGCCGCGGCCTCTCCTGGGCCGCGCGCGCGCCGCTGCTCGAGCCCTTCGCCCGGCTGTGCGAGGCCGTCGCCTACGCCCACGGGCGCGGGATCGTCCACCGCGACCTCAAGCCCGAGAACGTCGCCGTCGGCGCGTTCGACGAGGTCGTCGTGCTCGACTGGGGCCTGGGGAGCCCGGTCGCCGTGGGAGCCGCCGTGGAGGGGGGGCCGCCCGGCGTGGACCCAGGCCGGCCCGCCGATCCGCGCCGCACGCAGGCTCCCGGGCTGGGCACGCCCGGACACATCCCGCCCGAGGCGCTGGCGGCGGTGGTGCCGGCCGACCCGCGCGCCGACGTGTTCGCCTTGGGGTCGATCCTGTTCGAGATCCTGACCGGCCGGCCTCCCTGGACGCGGTCCTCCCACCAGGCCTACGCCGCCGCCGTGGCCGCGGCGCCCGCGCCCGCGGCTCAGGGGCTCGAGCCCGGGGCGCCGACGGCGCTGGCCGAGCTGGCGCGGCGGGCCCTGGAGCGCGATCCGGCGCTCCGGCCCGCGCACGCGGGCGAGCTGGCGCGGGCCCTGGGCGCGTGGCAGGCCCGCGCCGCGGCCGATCGGGAGGCGCAGGGCCTGGCGGAGCAGGCCTGGGCGCTGCTGGGCCCGGCCGGTGAGGCCCCCGCGCCCGCCGGCGCGGACCTGCTCGACCGGGCCGCGCTGGCCGCCCGACGCGCCCTCGAGCTCGCTCCCGGCCTGCCGCGGGCGCAGGCGGCGCTCCACGCGGTCGACGGGGCCCGGGCCGCGGCGCTCGCGCGCCATGCCGCCCAGGCGCGGCGCCGGGCCCTCGGCCGCGTGGGGCTCGCGGCGCTCGCGGCCGGGGCGCTCGTGGCCGTGGGCGTGGCCGCCGCGCTCGAGCGTCGGCGGCGGGAGGCCCAGGAGGCCCGCGAGCGCACCGAGGTGGAGCACGAGCGCGCCGAGACGCTGGTGGGGTTCATGCTCAGCGACCTGCGCCAGGCCCTCGAGCCGCTCGGCCGCCTGCGCCTGCTGGCCGCGGTCGCGCGGCAGGCCCAGGCC
>CAZPOZ010000622.1:0-2348 GCA_964588235.1 uncultured Planctomycetales bacterium | reverse complement strand
GGTCACGCCGGGGCCCACGAGAGGGCCCCGGGGGCCAGCGCCCCCCCGAGCAGCCTCAGGCCCACCTCGGACTCCGGCCCCGGGAGGCCCGCCTCGGGCAGCTCGGCCAGCGCCTCCGCGGCGCCGAGGGCGAAGGGGTCGCCCGAGCCCTTCCAGGGGACGGGCAGGGCGCGCAGCGAGCCGCCGGGGGCGGGCTCCAGGCGCACGGGCCGGAAGCGCCGCCGCGCGTGCGGGCCCGGATCGACGCCGTGCCAGCGCGCCCGCCAGGGGTGCGGCGCGTCGAAGGGCAGCCCCTGGCGCTGCCCCAGCAGGGGTCGCACGAGGATCTCGAAGCCCACGAAGGAGGCGGCGGGGTTGCCCGGGAGCGCGAAGACGGCGGTCCCCCCGCGCGTGCCGAACCACAGCGGCCCCCCCGGCTGGACGGCCCAGCCGTGGAAGACCGCCTCGACCTGGAGGCGGCCGAGGGCGCCCGGGACCAGGTCGAGGTCGCCCGCGCTCACGCCGCCGGAGACGAGCAGCACGTCGGCGGAGAGGCCCCGGGCGAGGGCCGCGGTCAGGGCCCCGGGCTCGTCGCGGGCCACCCCCAGATCCAGCACGAGGGCCCCGGCGCTCTGCGCCTGGGCCCGCAGCGTGGGGTTGTTCGAGTTGCGGATCTGGGCGGGCCCCGGCAGCGCGTCCACCTCCACGAGCTCGGAGCCGGTGGCCAGCACGGCCACGCGGGGCCGCGCGGCCACCGGCACCGTGGACACGCCGGCGGTGGCCAGGACGCCCACGGCCCCGGGCGAGAGGCGCGTGCCTGCGGCCAGCACGCGCGTGCCCGCGCGCACGTGGGCGCCGGGCTCGACGACGTGCGTCTCCGGGCCGGCGGCCCGCCGCACGACGACCTCGGCCCCGTGGGCCTCCGTGTGCTCGAAGGGCAGCACGCGCCCGGCCCCCTCGGGCACGGGCGCTCCGGTCATCACACGCACGGCCTCGCCGGGCCGGAGCCGGGCGGCCGGGGCCTCCCCCGCCGCGACGCGGCCCACGACACGGAAACGCGCGCCCGCCGGGGCGGCGTCGGCCACGGCGTAGCCGTCCATCGCCGCCCGCCGGAAGGGCGGCACGTCGTGGTCCATGCGCACGTCGGCGGCGAGCACCCGGCCCTGCGCGTCGCAGAGGGCCACCGGCTCCACGGGCGCCGGGCCGCGCGCGGCCGCGCGCTCCACGAGCTCCAGGGCCTGTTCGACGCTGAGCACGCGGCGGAAGATACGCCGCCGACCGTCGGGCGCCGGGCGGGAATCCGGTCCCCGTGCGCGGGCGGACTGCGGGGCGGGCGCGGCGGAGCGGGTATCCTGCGCGGCTCCCGCGGTCTTTCCCACGTGCCCCCGACGTCCCCCCCCCTGCCCTCCGCCCACGGCCTCAGGTTCGCGCTGCTGCGCACGCGCTGGTACCCGGGCATCCTCGCGGGGCTCGAGCAGGGCGCGCGGGCCACGCTCGCCTCCTTCGGCGTGGCGCCCGAGCAGCTGCACGTGGTCACCGTGCCCGGGGCCTTCGAGCTGCCGCAGGCCGCCTCCTGGCTCGCGCGCGAGGGCTGGCAGGGGCGGCACCTCGACGCCCTGATCGCGCTGGGCTGCGTGCTCCGGGGCGAGACCCCCCACTTCGACCTGGTGGTGCGCGCCGCCGGCGACGGCCTCCTGCGCGTGGCGCTGGACACCGGCGTGCCGGTGGGCCTGGGCGTGATCACCGCCGACACCCTGGCCCAGGCCGAGGCCCGCTCGGCGCCGCCCCCCCCCTCCGGCGGGCGCGAGGAGGCTCCGGGCGCCGGGGCGAAAGGCGGGAACAAGGGCGCGGAGGCGGCCGACGCGGCCGTGCGCATGGCGCTGCTGCGGCGCGCGCTGCGGGAGCCGGGGGCATGAGGTCCCGCACCCGCGCCCGCGAGCTGGCGCTCCAGTTCCTGTTCCAGCTCGACGTGCAGGGGCCCGAGCACCGCGAGGCGCTGGAGCCGTTCCTGGACGACGCGCTGCGCGGCAAGCCCGGCGGGACCGAGGCCCGGGCCTACGCGCTCAAGCTGGTGGACGGCGTGCTCGCCCACCAGCCGGCCATCGACGGGCTCATCCGCGAGGCCGCCCGCAACTGGGACCTCGAGCGCATGGCCGGCGTGGACCGCACCGTCCTGCGCCTGGGCTGCTACGAGCTGCTGCACGAGCCGGAGGTGCCGGTGAAGGTCTCGCTCAACGAGGCCATCGAGCTGGCCAAGCGCTTCTCGACCGAGTCCTCGGGCGCCTTCGTCAACGGCATCCTGGACCGCATCCGCAAGGACCAGGGCCGGTAGCCCCGCCCGCACCCCCGCCCCCGCCGCCTCCACGCCC
>CAZPOZ010000621.1:0-2349 GCA_964588235.1 uncultured Planctomycetales bacterium | reverse complement strand
TGGGCCTGGACGGCGAGGCGCGCGTGCGCGTGCGCTACCGCCTGTTCAACCGCTCGCGCCAGCACCTGAGCGTGCGCCTGCCGGCGGGCGCCGTGCTCTACGGCGCCGTGGCCGCCGGGCAGCCGGTGAAGCCCCTGGCCGGACCCGACGGCAGCGTGCTGCTGCCCGTGCCCAAGGTGCCGCTGGGGGGCACGGGCTACGAGGTGGCCCTGACGTACCGCGCCCGCGCCGCGGGCGCGCTGCACGGCGGCGGGGCGGGCAGCCTGCCCCTGCCGGAGGTGCCGGGCGTCGCCGTGGACCGCACGCTGGTCCGGCTCACGCTGCCGGCGGGCTACGGCTACGACTTCGAGACGAAGATGAACGTGGCCGACGAGCGCGAGGTGGAGGGCGACCGGGTGGAGGCGGCGCTGCGGGAGGCGCGCGAGGTGCTCAAGGTCGCCCAGCAGGGCACGCTCGAGCAGCGCATCTTCGCCTGCGAGAACAGCGCCCCGCTGGTGGAGTCGGCCAAGACGCTGCTCCTGCGCTACAAGGAGCACGGCTCCGTGACGCGCGCGGCCGCGCTGGAGGCCGAGCTGAACAAGGTGGCCGAGGTCGCCGACCAGGCGCGCGTGGTCTGTCGCGTGGACGCCGGCACCTGGCAGAACGAGCAGACCCTCCAGGCGAACCTGGCGGCCGCGGAGACGGCCAACGGCCAGACCCTGGTGGTGCTGAGCGAGCCCGCGGGCGACCGGGGGGGCGACGGCGCCGCCGCCCCGCAGACGGCGAACTGGCGCTTCAACCCGACCGCGGCCGGGCAGGAGAGCGCCGCCAAGAAGGACCTGATCGACCTGAAGGAGCGGCTCCAGACCGAGCTGGAGCGCCGGGACGCCGACGAGCGCCGCAAGACGGTGGACGTGGTGGAGGAGGAGAAGAGCCGGGCCGCGCAGCCCCGCTCGAAGAACCCCGCCCAGAACAAGCAGACGGCCAACGACGACGCCACGTTGCGCTTCGACGAGAACCGCAACAACGCCCTGGTGAACGACCGCCTGCGCCAGGTCCAGCTGGCCCAGCGCCAGCAGGGGATCGAGCAGTGGTTCGGGACCTACCAGGCGCAGCAGGAGGCGGGGGAGCTGCAGCAGGCGGGCAGCGGGCTGTTCGTCGCCGGGAGCGGCGGCGGGGGCGCCGGGGGGCGCCTCGTGCTGCGCGACCTCCTGAACGCGCCCCAGCGCCTCCCGGCGGGCGATCCCGCGGGGGGGGCGCCCGACGCCGGCGTCTACTACGCCGACGGGCAGGACGGCGACTTCGCCGGCCGGACGGAGAACGACTACCGCCGGGCCGGGGAGGCGCCCTCGCAGACGCGCCGGGGGCTGATGGGCGTTGACGTCCCGTTGCCGCGCGACGGGCGCACCTTCTGGTTCAGCACGCCCAGCGGAGGGACGCCGCTGGCCTTCGAGGCCTCGCCGGAGGGCACGCCGTCCTGGCTGCGCGCGTTGCTGGCCACGGTCCTGCTGGCGCTGCTCGGCGTGGGGCTGCTGCGGCTCGCCCGCCGTCCCCTGCTGGCTCAGGCGCCCGGCGCCTGAGGCGTCACGGGGGCCCGCGTCCACCGGGACATCCCCCCCGCGAACGCAGTGCCCATCAGGGCAGGAACCGGCACACGCGCATCGACAGGTGTCGTACTCGACCGCGGAGTGGCCCAGCCGCTGGGACTCCGGTGATCGCGGGGAGGCCACGCAAGCCCTCCAACAGCCCCTGGGGAGAGCGCTCGCGCAGGCCGCGAAGCGCTACCGACTGGACTCCCTGGAGATCGAGGGCGAGTTCAATGAGCGAACCTACGGCGCCGACATGCGTGCGCTGCGTGGCGTTGGGGGCGCCGAGTCGCTGGCCCACGCCGTCCGCCGGATCGTGGCAGGCTGCGCCTCGAAGCTGGCCCGCAGCGAGCAACGGGCGCGCGCTCGCCTGTGACGCTTCGCGTTGGACTACCGCATGGGGCCTGCCTCCGCGTCGCCCGACCCCGCGGCGGCCGCCGGGGTGCGCGACCTGGCCGATGCCTGCCAGCGGGCTCTCCTCCAACTCCCCGCCCCGTACGCCGCCGTGCTGCGAGCCCAGGCGCGCGGCCTGACGAAGCGCGAGATCCGCCCGCTCCTCCCGCGCTCCGACGGCACGCCCGTCAGCCTCGATCGCGTTGCTCAGGCCCTACGCTTCGCCCGGCGCCTGGTCCGGGAGGTCCTGGCCGGCGTGGACATCCGGAGACGCTTCCGCCGCGCCTTCGCGCTGGCTGCGGCAGCTGGCGGCGGTGAGCGGCAAGCGTGTCGTGCTCTACGCGAAGCGCCCGCACCTCCTGCAGCTGGGCCGGACGGCCGAGCAGTACCT
>CAZPOZ010000620.1:0-2354 GCA_964588235.1 uncultured Planctomycetales bacterium | reverse complement strand
AATTCAGGCCGGCGTGCAAAACGTTATATCCATCGCCGCACCTGGTGTCGCCTATCAATTTCCTTATCATGAAAATGAAAGTGTTTTTATGTTCGGACTCTTTGATACAGATGGCAGCGGGGATCCCGGTTGTGATCCGCACGTCGACCTGCGACTGTATCACCGGTATGGGTGGGATTGTTTTGAACTTCATGATGTGTGGTGCAATGCTCCTCAAAGCATATTGACCAATACCTTGCGCTGGGCTGAGATGGTCTAGTTTTTCCGGACAGTGAATAAGAGAGGCTTTTAGGTTTATTGGGGTTAAAACGCGATGTCGAATTCGAATTTTTGGGGTGATTTATACATCAGAGCCGAGTGTCGTCGTATTGGGTTGTAATAGGCCTCAATGTATTCAAAAGTTTCAGCAAGTGCATTGTCCAAATCCAGAAATACCCCGCCGCGCAACAGTTCGGCTTTGAATCGGCTAAAGAGCGACTCGGCAAAGGCATTGTCGTAGTGGTTGTCTACTCGGGTCATACTTTGCCGGCACTTATTTTTGATTAACAATTGACGAAAATCAGTATCCATGTATTGGCCGCCGCCATCGGAGTGAACGATCAAGCCGGGTGGCGGTTTTCGACGTTGCAGGGCTTTTTCAAAACTGCGGATGACCAATTCCGCGCTTAAGGAAAGACTAATCTTCCACCCTACGATCAGACGACTAAACAGATCCATCCAGGTGGCCAGATAAGCCCATTTTCCATTGGATAAGGGCAAATAAGTGATGTCACCCACCCACACCAAATTGATCTGATCGACCTGGTCCATTCGCAGCAATAAGTTTTCACTTCGTAGCAGACTTGGGTTCGTTTTCGTCGTTTTAGGCACAAAAGAACGGGGTTGTATGGCTTTTAGACCCTGTTCGGTCATCCGTGATCGAATTTGCCATCGACCTGCCTGGACACCCAGATCATTCAATTCTGCCTCGATTCGACGCACACCGTAACGCTGCTGGTGCGCTTCGAAAATCGACCCGACCAAATGGCTGACATGGGCCTTTTTTTCTTTCAGCACATAACTTTTCCCGCCAAGCCATTCATAGTAGCAACCTCGATTCACTCCCAAGGTCAAACACAGCCACTGTACCGGAAACACGTTCGAAAAATCTGCTATAAAGCGGTATACTTCACTTAAGTCGTTCGGCTGAAAATGGACAAGGCTTTTTTTAAAATTTCCCGCTCCATCTCTAATTGCTTGATGTAGCGCAGTAATTCTTCAACCCGTGGATGGTCTGCCTCTACGGCACTTCCTTGAGCCGCAGATTTCCATTTATGCAGCAAACTTTCATTAACGCCCAATGCTCGGGAAACATCGGCAACACTTCGACCCTGCTGTATCATCCGTAACGCAGAGGCCTTAAAATCAGCGTCATATTGACGCCGTGGAACTTTCTTCAATGGTACTTCTTGCTTTTTCATCGGCACACAAAATTAAGAGAGTTTTGTGTCCGGCAAAACCGCACCACCTCATAATTGGTGACTGAATAGCCCGGGTAATTAATTTTTGAAACAATGGGATTTCTGGAAGTAACAATGTTGACCCATGTGACTTTGCAGTCCTTAACCGGAGACTGATCATTCGTAGGGGCAACAAAATTTGATTGTTTGAGCATGGTATTGAATACTGCTGCTAATGTACAGTCGGGGTCTACTGACGGATCGCAGATGACAGTTGTCAACTCACTGCCTTCTTCAGGGTAATGATGATATTGAGGGTCTTTTTTGTCGTAAGAATCCTGTGCAGTGCTGTTTCCGCAAATAGATACCCCGGGCGGGTTGGTATTGACAGGGCAGTTGACGTCAAAATACCACAAGGTTCCACCTTCGAGGCAGCCTGAAACATAAATACTGATTTCCCGGTTGATGTTGGGATCGTACGGAATGGAAAAAGTACCCCCTCCGCTTACAAAACCTTCATTAGAAGTGGCCTCATCACATTTTTTGAAGGGCGGCGCCTCTCCGTCCTTGAGTAGTTGCGGACTGGTGCTTCGTATCCATTCTCCATTATATCGTATATCCATTCTGTCGTTTTGGGTGTACATGTAGTAGGAAATTTCAACAATCCCGGGCTCATCTCCAAAGTCGTACGTTTTTACGGTGATGCCATCTTCACCTTCCACTCTTGGGAATCCTTGCCCGCTGCCACACCTGTTTTCTGATGCAACGATTGAAACATTGATGGATTTGGCGGCACTGATATTGTTGTCAGTATCATACAATTTATACGATACCACAAAATTACCCTCCTGTACAAAAGCCGGAATCCCAATGGCAATTGCGAAACTGTTTACACCTGGATTGAGCGATCCAACC
>CAZPOZ010000619.1:0-2366 GCA_964588235.1 uncultured Planctomycetales bacterium | reverse complement strand
CACGCCCGCCCCGGCGTCCGCAGGGGCCGCGACGGGCAACCCGCTGCTGCCCCAGGAGGACGCCGACCTGGCCGCTGCCCTGCGCGGGCTCACGACGCTGGCCCACGCGCCGGCCGGCGCCTCGAAGCAGGGAGCGTCGCTGCTGCTGACCCTGGACCTCAAGCGCGCCGAGCCCGGCACCGACCTGCGGACGCTGGCGGTGCCCGACCTGCGGTCCATCGGCCGGGCGCTGTGGTCGGCGTCCGACTCGCCGTGGAGCGAGATCCGCTGGACCTTCCGCGCGCGGTACCGCGACCGGTTCGGCGCGCTCGAGCAGCGCCCCTACCTCGTCGGCGCGATCCGCCGCGAGGCGTTCGCGCGCATCCGTTGGGAGAACCTCGGGGAGCTCGAAGCCCTGGCGCTCTTCGCCCCCGAGCAGCCCGAGCACGACGGCTGGACCCTCTGGCGCCAGGAGTAGGGGGCGCCCGATCGGCGGGCGGCGGATGGCGGCTCGGCGGGAAGGCCCCCGGCGAGGCCGGCGTCCGATGCCCGGCATGCGCACGCCCCCGCCCCGCCGGCCGCTCCTGCGCTGGTGGGTGGCCGCCCTGGCGCTGGCCTTCGTGGCCGCCGTTCGCCTGGCCCCCGGGAGCGGCGGCGGCGGGCGGGAGGACGGCCGCGCGCGCGCGGCGCGTGCGCAGCTCGAGCAGCTGCGCCGCGGCGCCGAGCGCTTCCGCACCCTCACGGGACGCCTGCCGGCTTCGCTTCACGACCTCACCCGCGACGGGCCCGAAGAGGTCTACTGGTTCGAGACGATCCCCCCCGACCCCTGGGGGCGCCCCTACCGGCTCGAGCCCTCCGCGGACGGGGACGACGCGCTCCTGAGCTCGGCGGGCCCCGATGGCCGCGCCGGGACCGGGGACGACCTCGGGCTGACCCTGGGGCCGGCGCCGGCGCGCTGAGCCCGCTGCCCCCGAGCGCCCTTGCGCCCCGGGGGGGAATCGGGTGCCATGGCCGCCCGTTCCCCCGGGGCGCGCCGCCGCGCTCCACGAGGTCCCATGCCCGCCATCGACCGCTACGCGGCCGCCTGCTGCTCGATCGACCTGCCCAACCCGGCGACGCGCGACGGCATCGGCCCGCGCGTGCGCCGGATGCTGGAGATGATCGACGCCGCCGTGGGTGGGTACGCGCCGTTCTTCGACGTGCGGCTCGTGGTGTTCCCCGAGTTCGCCCACGCCGCGCCCGTCTACGACACGGTCGAGGCGCTCGCCGAGCGCCTGGCCGTGCCGGTCCCCAACGAGTGGACCGACGCCTACGCGAGGAAGGCCCGCCAGCACGGCGTCTACGTGCAGACCGGCACCTTCCTGGAGAGCGACCCGCGCTGGCCCGGCCACGTGTTCAACACCACCTGCCTGATCGGCCCCGAGGGGCTGCTCACGAAGTACCGCAAGGTGAACCCGTGGATCCCCTGGGAGGTGCATACCTCGCCGCACGACCTGCCCGGCTACGACGCGCCGCTGTTCCCCGTGGCCGAGACCGAGATCGGGCGCCTGGGTGCGGCGATCTGCTACGACTGGGTGTTCCCGGAGCCCCTGCGCCAGCTGGCCCTCAACGGCGCCGAGGTGCTCGTGCGCGTCTCGGCCTACATGGACCCCTGGGGCACGGAGGCCCCCTTGGACTGGTGGACGGTGATGAACCGCGCCCGGGCCATCGAGAACGTGGCCTGCGTCGTGGCCTGCAACCAGGGCTCGAGCCTGGCCCACTACCCGCCCTTCTCCTGGCCGGGCGGGAACATGGTGCTGGACCACGACGGCCGCATCCTGGCGCAGGCCGAGCGGGGCCCGGGCGAGCGCATCCTGGTGGGCCCCGTGGACCTGGCGGCGCTCCGGGCCGCGCGCGAGCGGCGCCGCGGCCACGCCATGCCGGCGCACCTGCGCACCGAGGCCTACCCGGGCTACCGCCAGGCCCTCTACCCGGCGGGCACGGCCGCCGCCCGTCCGCCGACGATCGCCTCGCAGGAGGCCTCCATCGCCGCCGCCCGCGCCCGCCTGACCGGCTGGGGGGGCGCGAGCCCGACCCTGCCCCGGCGACCCGCCGTGGGCTGAGGGCTCCGCGCCGCCTCAGCGCCCCGGGCGCGTGAGCGTGGCGGCGTGGAGGCGGTCCCGCGCGCTCCGGTCGGTCGTGCCCTCGCGCAGCGGCAGCGGCCCCACCGTGTCGCCGTCCTTCGTCGCCAGGTCCATGTCCTTGCACCAGCCCGTGGTCTCGAGCACGAAGCGGCGCGTGAAGCCCGGTGGCGGCGACGGCAGCGAGGCCTCGAACTCCAGGTGCACCTCCTCGCCCGGCCCGAACACGACGAGCGCATCGTCCGTGGCGGCCAGCAGCGCCTCCTC
>CAZPOZ010000618.1:0-2366 GCA_964588235.1 uncultured Planctomycetales bacterium | reverse complement strand
GCCATCCATAGGCCCTTCCGCAAGAGAGGTCTCGCCCTCCGAAGGGCCCTACCCCTAACTTGGTGGCCATGCGGGTGAGGGCGACCCCGGCGTCTCAGCGGCGCACGTGCAGGACGAGCATCGTGCCGAAGCGCAGGGGGGCCCCGCCGTCGGCGCGCACGCGCCAGCGGCCGCTGGGGGCGTCGTAGGCCACGCCCAGCGTGCGCGGCTCCGGCCCTCCCTCGTCGGCGTCGAACCACTGCGCCGTCACCTGCACCACGGCGTCGGGGCGGCCGTCGAGCAGGGGGTGCGCGACCTCGGTCTCCAGGCCGCGCAGGGTCGGGAGGGTGACGACGTGCGAGATCACGGTCCCGCCCAGGGGCCGGGCGACGCCGTGGAACAGCTGCCCCGCCTCGACCAGGCTCCCCGAGCGGACGACGACGAAGGTGCCCTCCTGCAGCGCGGGCGTGGTGAGCAGCGCGTCGCAGCGCCGCGCGCGCTCGGCCGCTCCGTCCCACCACGAGGGCGTCAGGAAGAGCACCTCGTTGGGCGCCACCAGGCCGGGGGGCACGGGGAAGCCGAAGGCCAGGGGCGGGTCGGCGGGCGCGCTGAAGCGGAAGGCGCGGCCCTCGCCGCCGGTGCCGTAGGCGCTCACGTGGAAGGCCTGTCCGACGGGCATGAGCACGCCGGCCCGCTGGTTCACCAGGGCCCAGCGCCCGCTCCCGGGGGTGAAGCGCAGCGCGACCGACGAGGGGTTCTCGACGCCGGTGGGCCGTCCGTCGGGCAGCGAGTAGGCCGGGGTGACGAGCGGCAGGGCGTCGGGGCGCCCGTTGAGGGCGGGGTGGTCGAGCACGGTGGCGCCCAGGAACACGTTGGACGCGGCCGTCACGTGGACGAAGTCGTAGGCCGGGGCCGCCTGTCCCTCGTCCTGCGGGTCGCCGCCCGAGGGGGCGCCGGCGACGTTCTCGTCGCCGCCGGCTCCGCCTCCGCATCCGGCGAGCAGGGCTGCGGCCAGGGCCGTGGCCAGGGCCGCGGCGCGGGCCGAGGGGGGCAGGGGGGAGCGTGCCCGCGGGGCACGGGGGAGCAGATCGAGCGGGGGCTGTCGCATGGGGTGACTCCGTAGGGGTTCACCCGGCTACATAGGAATCCCCCCGCGCCGATGACGCGGCGGTCGGCGAGGCGGCCGCGGAGGCCGAGCCTCACGCCTCCGGCAGGTCGTCCGCCTCGACGCCCTCGCCGAAGACGAGCGGCCCCTGGTCCAGCGCCACGCGCGGGTCGGTGCGCTCGCGCGAGGGCTCGTTCACCGGGGCCAGCGTCAGCACGCGCCTCGCCGCCAGCGCCTCGAGGAAGGCCCGTGCGTCCCCCGTGGGCACGTCCGCCAGCCCCATGCGCGCGGCCAGACGCTGGGCCACCAGCCGCATGTAGGCGGCCGGCTCCGGGTCGGGGGAGCCCTCCGCGTGCGCCATGAAGGCCACGACCTCCTCCGGCGTGCCGAGGTACTCGTCCCGCCCGAGGGTCACCCGTACCAGCACGTCGCGCCTCCCGGCCGAGCGCCCGAGGCGCCCCGCCCCCCCCGAGCCTACGCCGAGGTGCCCCGCGCAGAAGCCTGGCGCCGGGCACCCCCGGCCGTGGTGGGCCCGGGCGGCCGGCCCGCGCTGCCGGCAAGCGCGGGGCTTGCCGGGTCCGGCACTACCATGCGCCGGTGCCCCCCCGCAGCGCCGCCGTCCGCGCCGCCACGCTCCTGGCCTACGCCGTGGCCGGGCTGTCCACCATCCTGTGGATCGGCCTCGCGCTGCCCAGCGGCCTCCCCGAAGGCGGCTCGCTGCGCGACGACGCCGCCACGCCCCTGGTCCGCCAGGCCTTCGTGCTCGTGCCCGCGCTCGTGCTGCTGGTCCTGACCCCGGCCGCCCTGGCCCTCACCCAGGGGCGCGCCGGCCGGCTCACCGTCCTGGCGGCCACCGACGCCTTCGTCGCCCTCTACGCGGCGCTCGTGCTCACCTTCCGGCCCGGCGTGCCCGCGAGCGTGCAGCCCACCGACGGGGCTGCGCTCGCCCTGCTGCTCCTGCTCTACGCCCTGGGCCTGCTCTCGCTGTGGGAGACCCGCCGCCTGCTCCAGGGACGGCTCGGGCCGCCGCCCGCCGGCCTGTCCGGAGCCCGCCTGGCCCTGTGCCTGCTCGTGCTGCTGCTGCCCGCCTCGCCCCTGATCGAGGGCGGTCAGGAGCGCGCCAGCCTGCTCGGCCCCTTCCTGTTCATCGCGCTCAGCGCCGGCGGCGCCCGCCTGTCGCGCACGCCCCTGGGCCTGGGACTCACCGGCGCGCTCCTGCAGGTGGCGCTGGCCGGCCACGTGCTCATCACCCTGCGCTTCACCCTGGCCCACGACCTGCCCC
>CAZPOZ010000617.1:0-2376 GCA_964588235.1 uncultured Planctomycetales bacterium | reverse complement strand
CTTCTTCGACGGCTTCCGCACTTCGCACGAGATCCAGAAGATCGCCCCCCTGGAGGACGCCGACCTCCACGCGCTGATCGACCCGGCCGCGCTCTGCGCGGCCCGCGCCCGCGCGCTGACCCCCGACCGTCCCGTCCTGCGGGGCACGGCCCAGAACCCCGACGTGTTCTTCCAGGCCCGGGAGGCGGCCAACCCCTTCACGGACGCCGCCCCGGACGCCGTGCAGCGGGTGATGGAGCGCTTCGCCGCCCGCACGGGCCGGCGCTACGGCCTGTTCGACTACGTGGGCGCGCCCGAGGCCACGCGCGTGATCGTCTGCATGGGCTCGGGAGCGGAGGCCGTGCAGGAGACGGTGGAGTGGCTCGGGGCGCGGGGCGCGGAGGTGGGGCTGCTGCGCGTGCGGCTGTATCGGCCCTTCGACGCGGCCGCCCTCCGGGCGGCGCTGCCGCCGACGACGCGGTCGGTGGCCGTGCTCGACCGCTCGAAGGAGCCGGGCTCGCTGGGCGAGCCGCTGCTCCTGGACGTGCTGGCGGCCCTCGCGGAGGACGGCGCCGAGGGCCCGCGCCGCTTCGCCCAGCCGCCGCGCGTGATCGGCGGGCGCTACGGGCTGGGTTCCAAGGAGTTCACGCCGGCGATGGTGCGCGCGGTCTTCGACGAGCTCGACCGCCCCGCCCCCCGGCGACGGTTCACGGTGGGCATCGTGGACGACGTCACCCACCTCTCGCTGCCGGTGGACGAGGCCTTCGACCTCGAGCCCGACGACGTGACCCGCTGCGTGCTCTACGGGCTGGGCTCCGACGGCACGGTGTCGAGCAACAAGACCACGATCAAGATCATCGGCGAGGAGACGCCGCTCCACGCCCAGGGCTACTTCGTCTACGACTCGAAGAAGTCGGGCGCGATCACGGTCTCCCACCTGCGCTTCGGCCCCCGCCCCATCCGCTCCACGTACCGCATCCGGCGCGCGCAGCTCGTGGCGGTGCACGACCCACGCTTCCTCGACACGCACGACGTGCTCGAGGTGGCCGCCCCGGGCGCCCGCGTGCTGCTCAACACCCCGACGCCCCCCGAGGACCTGTGGGACGCGCTCCCCGAGGAGGTGCAGCGCCACGTCCTGGAGCGCGGGCTCTCGCTGTTCGCCATCGACGCCCGGGCCGTGGCCGAGGCGGCGGGCCTGGGACGTCACGTCTCCACGGTCATGCAGGCCTGCTTCTTCGCCCTCTCGGGCGTGCTGCCCCAGGAGGAGGCGCTGGCCCGCATCCGCGCCGGCATCGAGAAGGCCTACGGACGGCACGGGCCGGCCGTGGTGGCCGCCAACCTCGAGGCCGTCTCGCGCACGCTCCGGCACCTGGCGGCCGTCCCCCTGCCCGGCCGGCTGACCGCCACCCGCCGGCGCCCCCCGCCCGTGCCCCCCGAGGCCCCCGACTTCGTGCGCCGGGTCACGGGCGTGATGCTCGAGGGCAAAGGCGACCTGCTGCCCGTGAGCGCCCTGCCCGTGGACGGCACCTGGCCCGTGGGCACGGCCCGGTTCGAGAAGCGCGGCCTCGCCCAGACCCTGCCCATCTGGGATCCCGCGCTCTGCATCCAGTGCGGCAAGTGCGCCTTCGTCTGCCCGCACGCGGCGATCCGCGCCCAGGTGGCGGAGCCGGCGCGGCTGGAGGGCGCCCCCGAGGGCTTCCGCTCGGCGCCCTACCGGGCCGGCGACTTCGCCGGCCGCTCGTACGTGATCCAGGTCGCGCCCGACGACTGCACGGGCTGCGGCCTGTGCGTGGCCGTCTGCCCGGCGAAGGACCGCACGTTGCCGCGCCACAAGGCCATCGACATGCTGCCCGCCGCCGAGCACCGCGAGCGGGAGCGGGCCGCCTTCGCCTTCTTCGAGGCCCTGCCCGGGCCCGACCGCACGCACGTGCAGGCCGACGTGAAGGGCAGCCAGCTGCTGCGGCCGCTGTTCGAGTTCTCCGGCGCCTGCGCCGGCTGCGGCGAGACGCCCTACGTGAAGCTGCTCACGCAGCTCTTCGGCGACCGCGCGCTGATCGCCAACGCCACCGGCTGCTCCTCGATCTACGGCGGCAACCTGCCCACGACGCCCTACCGCACGGATGCCGCCGGACGCGGCCCCGCCTGGGCCAACTCGCTGTTCGAGGACAACGCCGAGTTCGGCCTGGGCTTCCGGCTCGCCGCCGACGCGCGGCGGGACCGCGCGCTCCACCTGGTCGGCACGCTGGCGTCCCTCCTGCCCCGCGAGCTCGTGGACGGGCTCGTGGCCGGCGTGGCCGACGGCAGCGAGGCGGGGCTCAGGGCCCAACGCGACCGTGTGGAGCGGCTGCGCGAGGTGCTGGCGGTGATCGACCGGCCGGGGGCGCGCGAGCTCTCGGA
>CAZPOZ010000616.1:0-2381 GCA_964588235.1 uncultured Planctomycetales bacterium | reverse complement strand
ATGCGCTTGGCCAGGGCCAGGTCGCGGCTCCTCAGGTTCACGTTGAAGGCGATCAGGAAGAAGCGCGCGCCCACCGCGCTCGCCCCGGCCGTCGGGTGCAGCCGCCGGGGGCCGAAGTCGGGCACGCGCTCCGGATCGACCGGCACCGCCTCGCGCAGCCCCTCGAACTCGCCCTTGCGCACCCAGGCCAGGTCGCGCCGCGCCGGCGCGCGCGCCGCCTCGCCGTACAGGAAGGTGGGGATCGAGAGCTCGTCGGCGATCCGCGCCGCGGCCGCCTCCGCCGCGCGCACGGCGTCGTCCATCGTGGCCGAGCCCAGCGGGATGAACGGCACCACGTCGGTGGCGCCCATGCGCGGGTGCTCGCCCCGGTGTCGCGTGAGGTCGATGCGCCGCACGGCCTCGGCGGCGCCGCGGACGGCGCCCTCGACGACCTGCTCCGGCGTGCCCGCGAACGTGATCACGCTGCGGTGGTGGTCGGCGTCGCTGCTCACGTCGAGCAGAGTTCCCCCCGCCGAGGCGAAGGCCTGCGCGATCGCCCCGACCGCCTGGGCGTCGCGTCCCTCGGCCACGTTGGGCACGCACTCGAGCAGGACGGTCATGGGGGCTCCGGCGACGGGGGAGGGGGACGAGGGCGATGGACGAGGGCCCGAGGATCCCGTGGAGCGCGGCCGACGGAAGCCGGGGGCGGGGCGCCCCGCGTGAAACGCCCCGGCACCGGATCCGCCCCTGGCCTACGATGCGCCGCCACGGGGCTGCCTGCCCGGCCCCCTGCACGGCTCGGCTCCGTGGCTTCGGAGGTCGTCGGCGATGGCTCGCTTCGCCTTCCCCCGTGTCGCCATCCCCCGTAGGAGCGTCCTGCTCCTGAGCGCGCTCGGCTGGATCGCCGGCCCCCCGGCGCGGGCGGAGCCGCCGAAGGCCGCGCCCGCGGCGGACCTCGCCCCGCAGGCCTCCATGGCCTCCCGCGCCGCGCAGGCGGCCCTGGACGCCCTGAAGAAGAAGGACGCCGCCGCGCTGACGCGCCGGGCGCGCCTGAACGACCCGGACCCTTGGATCGTCGCCGACGAGCTGTTGGGACGGGGCGAGCGCGAGGCCGCCAAGCGCTGGGCGGCCGCGGCGCCCCGCACCCTGACCGAGGGCCTCCCGGCCTGGGTCGCGGCCTTCCCTGCCAAGGACCCCGACGCGGGCCTGCGCAAGGCGCTGGGCCTGGCGGAGGCCGCGGCCGAGCAGGCCGAGCACGCCCGCGTGCGCACCCTGCTCGGGGGCGGGCCGCGCGCTACGGGACCCGTG
Source organism: uncultured Planctomycetales bacterium (assembly GCA_964588235.1). Classification (GTDB taxonomy): domain Bacteria; phylum Planctomycetota; class PLA2; order PLA2; family JAEUHO01; genus CAZPOZ01. The sequence continues at coordinate 1,094 of CAZPOZ010000616.1, read as the reverse complement.
GCGCTCGTGCGCTGGACCCTCAAGGCCGTGCGCGCCTGGCGGGGCGACGAGCCGCGCGAGCCGCTGGACGCCGCGCTCACCCAGGCCGCGGCGGCGGCCGGCGCGCTCGGCTGGAAGGGCGGGCTCGCCGCCCTGGCCGAGCTGCGCGGGATGGACGCGCTGCGCAGCGGCGAGGCCGGGCGGGCCGGCGAGGCCTTCCAGGAGCAGTTGCGCCTGGCGCGCGAGGCGGGCTCGCTCCACGGCGTGGTGAGTGCGTTCGTCAGCCGCGCCCTGCTGCGCCGGGCGCTCAAGGACGCGCCGGGCGAGCTGGCGGCGCTCGAGGAGGCCCTGAAGGAGGCCACGGAGGCCGGCGACGGCGAGGCCGAGGCGCTGGCCGAGCTCGAGCTGAGCAGCTTCCACGGGCGCCGCGAGGCCTACGCGGAGTCGGCCGCCCACGCGGGGCGGGGGGCGGCGGCCGCGGTGCGGGCGGGCGCCCTGGAGCTCGAAGCGCGCAACCTGGGCAACCAGGGCCGCGCGCTGTTCCAGGCTCGGCGCTTCGCCGAGGCGCTCGCGCCCAGGGAGCGCGAGCTCGAGCTGTGGCGCGCGATGGGCGACCGCAAGCGCGCCGCCGGCGCCCTGGGCGACGTGGCCAACATCCACCACCGCCTCGGCGACGTGGAGCGCGCGCAGGCGGGGCTCGAGCGGGCGCTGGAGGAGTGCCGCGCCATCGGCGACTCGCTCGGCGTGGGGCGCAACGTGGGCAACCTGGCCCTGATCTACGGGGACCGGGGCGACCACGAGCGCGCGCTGGCCATGCACGAGGAGGCGGAGCGCCTGCGCCGCGAGGCCGGCGGCGAGACCGGCGTCGCTCGCGCCCTGGCCAACATCGGCATCGAGCGCCGGCACCTGGGCGACGCGCCCGGCGCGCTCGAGGCCTACCTGCGCGCCCGCGAGGCCTTCGAGCGGGCCGGCGCGCGCGCCGAGCAGGGTCTCGTGCTCCATCAGGTGGCGATGCTGCACGCCGGCCTGGGCGACGTCGAGGCGGCCGACCTGGCCCTCGCGCAGGCCACGGGCCTGGTGAACGCCGAGGCCGACCCGCTCGGGCCGGCCGGCCT
>CAZPOZ010000615.1:0-2389 GCA_964588235.1 uncultured Planctomycetales bacterium | reverse complement strand
CCCCTGGAGCTGGACGTGGCGGCCCGCCGCGCCGCGGTGGCCGGCGCGGCGCTCGGCCTCGCGCAGGTCGTGTTCGACCTGCTCGCGGCGCTGGCGGGGCGGCCCGGCACGGCCGTGCCGCGCACCTGGCTCGCCGAGCACGTGCTCGACCCGGAAGGCGAGGGCGGCGAGCGCGCCCTGGACGTGCACGTCTCCCGCCTGCGGAAGAAGCTGGGCAGCGCCGGCGCGCGCATCGCCACCGTCTGGGGCGTCGGCTACCGGCTCGACGCGGACGGCCCGACGTGAGCCTGAACGCCACCCGGCGGGGCGATGCGGGGCACGTGCGGCGCGCGGGAGCCGGGCGCTCAGGCCGGCCTACGCAGCGAGCCGATGCGGGCCTGAGCGCCCTCGAGCCCAGCGCGTCGCTCGCGCGCAGGGGAGGCAGCTGGGGATGCCACCGAAGGGCCCTGCCCCGAGCCTGGTGGGCATGGGCATGAGCCTGCGCACGCGGCTGGCGCTCGTGCTGGTCCTGGCCGCCCTGCCGCTGGTCGCCGGCGTGCTCTGGCTCCGGCGCTCCGTGGAGGTGGCGCGCCTGGAGGCGCGCATGCGCGAGTTCGGCCTGGCCACGCTCGAGGCCGGGGGACGCGAGCGCTGCGAGCGCGCGCCCGAGCGCTTCCTCGTGGACACGCTCGCCCCGCCTCCGCCCGACGGGCGGCCCCCGGAGGAGCCCGACCCGCCGCCGCGGGCGCCGCGCCCCCAGCGCCCCGTGCCGCCCCCGCCCCGCCCTCCACGCCCCCCGCCGCTCGCCCTGCCCCCGGAGGAGCGGGGCACGCGGCTGTTCGCCTACACCGCGGCGGCCGCCTCCGCCCAGCCGCGCGCTCCACGCGTTCCGGCCGACCTGCTCGGCCGCCTGGGCCCGGAGGTCGGCGCGCACGCCGGCGAGGCCTGGGCCGAGGAGGGCTTCGAAGGACGGCAGGTGCTGGTGCGCACGCCCTACCCGGAAGGGCCCTGCGCCCTGCTGCTCGTCCAGCGCCCGTGGTCGCCGCCCTCCTGGACCACCGACGCCGTGCTGCTCGGCACCCTGGGGCTCGTGGGCGGCCTGCTGCTGGCGGTGCTGGCAGCGGCGGGCCCGCTGGTGCGGCGCATCCGCCGCCTGGAGGCCGGCGCGGCCGAGGCGGCCCGCTCCGGCTACGCCGTGCCCGTCCCGGCGCGGGGCAACGACGAGATCGCCCGCCTGGCGCGGGCGTTCACGGCCGCCGGCGCCCAGGTGCGCGGCCACCTGGCCGCCACCGAGGCCCGCGAGCGGGCGCTGCGCGAGTTCGTGGCCAACGTCACCCACGACGTGGCCATCCCGCTCACCGTGCTGCAGGGCCACCTGAGCGACCTGCGGGCCGCCGCGGAGGACGGCCTGGTGGCGCCGCGCGAGACCGTGCGCGACGCGCTGGAGGAGGCGCACTACCTCGCCTGCCTGCTGGAGAGCCTCTCCACGGCCGCGCGGCTGGAGGCCTCCGGGCCCACGCTCGTGCGGGCGCCGGTGGATCTGCACGCGCTGGTGGAGCGGGTGGTGGCCCGGCACCGGCCCCTGGCGCTGGAGCGCGGCGTGGCCCTGGTGCACGCCCTCACGCCCGAGCCGGCCTTCGCCCAGGCCGACGAGACGCTGCTGCAGCAGGCCCTGAGCAACCTCGTGGCCAACGGGGTGCGGCACGTGCCCGCCGGCGGCCACGTGGCCGTGGTGCTCGTCACCGGAGGCCCCGCCCCGGGCCGCTTCCGGCTGCGCGTGTTCGACGACGGGGCGGGCGTGCCCGAGGCGGAGCTGCCGCGCCTGACCGAGCGCGCCTTCCGGGGCGGCGCGGCGCGCGGCCGCGCGCGCGACGGCCGCGGGCTGGGGCTCTCGATCGTCAAGGACGTGGCCGAGCGGCACGGCTACACGCTGAGCCTGTCGCGGGCCGAGGTGGGCGGGCTCGAGGCGGCGCTGGAGGGCCCGCTGGCGGGGCCGACCCCGTGAAGCGCGCGGCTCAGAAGACGCGCAGGTGCCCGAAGTAGTCGCGGAAGCCCAGGGGCCCCTCCAGCCGGAGCGCGACCTCGCCCGGCCCCTCCTCCAACCGCAGGAGCCGCACCACCTGGCCCCGCCCGCGCAGGTGGATCACGGGCGGGCGCGAGGGGTCGCTCGCGTCGGTGACCGTCACCTCGACGTCCACCGCGGTCCCGGGAGCGAGCTCGTCGGGCAGCCTGCCCAGGCGCACCCGCAGGCCGCCGGCGCTCACGTCGATCAGGGCGCCGTCCAGCGCCGACGGATGGCGCTCCGTGCCCAGCCGTGCGGTCCCGGGCAGGACGAAGCGCGGGTCGCGCCTGCGTTCTGCGGTGGGAAGTCGGACGGCGGCCATGGGGCACCCCGCCAGCAGCCCCCATG
>CAZPOZ010000614.1:0-2400 GCA_964588235.1 uncultured Planctomycetales bacterium | reverse complement strand
CCGCTGGGGTATATTCCCGCGCGCGCGCCGGCGGGGGGGGGGGGGCGGGGGGGGGCCCCCCCCCCCCCCCCCCGCCTCCCCCCCCCCCCCCCCCCCCCCCCCCTGGGCCGGCGCCCCTCGGCGACGAGCGCCGCCGCCACCCCGCGCAGCGACTTCCCCTCGCCCCTGAGCTCGCGCGCCCGCACCACGCTGGTCCGTTCCTCGGGGACGACGACCAGCCGCTTCCCCTCTACCCGGAACCCGTACGGATCGGGCCACGTGTCGGGCCGCGTGGCTGACACAGAGTCGCACCCCTTTCCCCGCGCGGGGCTGATCCGCGCCCCCGCTGGCTGTCCGCCGGCTCCAGGCGGCGCGCCGCCCTGCGCCCACGGCCCCCTTCAGCCCCCCTGTTCATACGCTTGCTTCAAACACTTGTTTCACACCTCCGCCCCCCGGGCTACGCTGCCCGCCATGGCGCCCCCCGTCCGCCACCCCCCGAACGCCCAACGGCTCACCCCCGCCGGGCGCACGCGCGCGCGCCTGCTCGAGGCGGCCGCGAAGACCTTCGCCGAGCGCGGCTACGAGGCGGCCACCGTGCGCGAGGTCTGCCGGCGGGCCCGCGCGAACGGAGCCGCGGTCAACTATCACTTCGGGTCCAAGGAGCGGCTCTACCGGGAGACGCTGGCCGCGGCCGTGCGCCTGCAGCAGGCGGGCGCCGACGAGGCCCTGGCCGCCCAGCCCGCCCCCGCCGACCCCGGCGCCCCGGCCGACGCGGCCTCCCGCCTCGAGGCCGCCGTCGAGCGCTTCGCGGCCTCGATGCTCGCCCCGCGCCCCGAGTGGCACCGGCGCCTGCTGCTGCGCGAGCTGGCCGCGCCCTCCCCGGCCCTGCTGGCCGTGCTGACCGAGGGCATCCGCCCGACCTTCGCCGCCCTCCAGGCCACCGTGCGCCCCTTCCTCCCCGGCGCCGACCCGCGCGCGCTGGCCCTGACGGCGATGAGCATCGTGGGCCAGGTGCTCTACCACCGCGTGGCCGCCCCCCTGGCCGCGCGGCTGCTCGGCGTCGCCGGCTACGACGCGACCCTCGTGGCCGAGGTGTCGCGGCACGTGGCCTCCTTCACGCGCCGGGCCCTGTCCGGCCCCCCGCCCGGGCCCCCACCCGGGCGCACGCCGCAGGCGGGCGCCACGCCGGAGGCCCCATGACCTGGCTCGCCTGGCGCATGCTCGTGGGCGACCGCGCGAAGTACGTCTCCCTGGTGATCGGCATCGCCTTCTCGGTGCTGCTGATCACCCAGCAGGCCTCGATCTTCACCGGCATCATGTCGCGCACCTTCAGCGCCATCCGCGACGTGCCCGCCGCACGCGTGTGGGTCATGGACCCGGGCGTGCGCTACCCCGACGACCTGCGCCCGCTCAAGGACGACGACCTCGAGCGCGTGCGCAGCGTGGAGGGCGTGGAGTGGGCGGTGCCCTACTTCAAGGGCACGGGCCGCGCCCGCACCCGCGACGGGCGCTTCGAGACCGTCTTCGTCATGGGCGTGGACACGGCCACGCTCATCGGCGCGCCGGCCCGGATGGTGACGGGCGACGTGCGCGCCCTGTGGGAGCCCGACGCCGTGCTGCTCGACGACGCCGGCGCCCAGCGCATGGGCGTGCGCGTGGGCGACGTGCTCGAGCTCAACGACCGCCGCGCCCGCGTGGTGGGCATCAGCCGCCTCGAGCGCACCTTCGTCTCCTTCCCGGTGTTCACCACGACCTACCACCGGGCCATCGGCTACGTGCCCGGCGACCGGCGCACGATGTCGTTCGTGCTCGCCGCTCCCCGGGCCGGCGTGGACGACGAAGCCCTGGCCGAACGCATCCGCGCGCGCACCCGGCTGGCGGCCTGGACGGGGCCGCAGTTCGAGCGGCGCACCCTGGCCTACTACTTCGCCAACACCGGCATCGCGATCAACTTCGGCATGACGACCCTGCTGGGCTTCCTCGTGGGCCTGGCCGTGGCCGGCCAGACCCTCTACACCTTCACGATGGAGCACCTGCGCCAGTTCGGGGCGCTCAAGGCGATGGGCGCCACGAACCGCATGCTCGTGGGGATGGTGCTCGTGCAGGCGCTCACCGCGGGGCTGCTCGGCTACGGGCTGGGCGTGGGCGGGACCGCGCTCTTCGGCACCCTCACGCGCAACAGCCCGCAGCTGGCCTTCCGCTTCCTGCCCGAGATGCTGCTGGTGGCCTTCGGCGTGCTGCTCGTGCTGGTGGCCTTCGCCAGCGTGCTGAGCCTGAGGCGCGTGCTCAAGGTCGAGCCGGGCATCGTCTTCCGGGGCTGACGTGGACCCCCCCCACCACCCCCCCCCCACCCGCGCGCCCCCCCCCCGCGCCCCGGCCGGGGGCTGCGCCGGCGTGTCGAAGGTATAAGCCGAGGACGGC
>CAZPOZ010000613.1:0-2402 GCA_964588235.1 uncultured Planctomycetales bacterium | reverse complement strand
CAGGCCCAGCTGGAAGAGCCAGGGCTCGACGTGCTCGACCAGCGTGCGCGCCGTGCTGCCCAGCATCCGCGCCAGGCGCGACAGCGCCACCGCCCCCGAGCTCGCGCGCAGCACCGACACGTAGCGCTGCTCGCCCGGGTCCAGGCCCAGGCGGTCGTAGCCCAGGCCGGCCAGGGTCCGTTCCACGGTCTGGACGCTCAGGGCCTCCTCGCCGGCGGCGGCGGCCTCGTCCTGCGTGCGCTCGTACAGCCGCAGCACCTCGCGCGCGGTGCCCCTCGCGGCCTGGGCCAGCCGGCGCGCGGCCCCCGGCAGGGTCGGCACCCCCTGGGCCGCGGCGGCCTGCTCGACGATCCTCGCCAGGGTCTGCTCGTCGTGGTGCACCAGCGTCTCGCGCAGGCCGAAGCGGCTGAAGAGCGGCGGCGGGAGCGCGCCCGGGTCGGTCGTGGCGGCCACCAGGGTGAAGGGGTTGAGCCGCAGCGTCACCCGCCGGGCCCCGACCCCGTCGGAGAGCACCAGCGAGAGCCGCTGGCTCGACAGCGCCTCCAGCAGCACCTCGAGCAGCGGGCGCGGCAGCGCGTGGGCCTCGTCGACGAACAGGACGCTGCCCGGGGCCAGGCCGGCCAGCAGGCGCACGAAGGTGGCCCGGTCGCCGAGCAGCGGGGCGGAGACCTCCTCGAGGGGCTGGCCGGCCGCGGCGGCCAGGGCGCGCGCCAGGGTGGTCTTGCCGGTGCCCGCGGGGCCGGCGAGCAGCACGTGGGGGCAGGGCCGGCCGCGCTTCCTCGCCCCCGCCACGGCGCGGCGCAGCCGCTCCACACGGTCGTCCTGGCCGACCAGCCCCGCGAAGGCGGCCGGATCCTCGGCCGGGGGCGGCGGGGGCGGGGGGGGCGCCTCGCAAGGCGGGCCGGCTTGGAAGCTCAGGCGCCCGCCCTCGCCGCGGTCCCGCACCAGGTGCGCGTGCCGGCCCCACCAGCCCGCGTCCACCTCGGCCGGGATCGAGGCCAGGGTGACGGGGGCCGGGCTGGGGATGTACGGGCTGGGGACGCCCGTGCTCGAGGAGTCGGACGCCGCCGGGGGCGGCGGCTCGATGCGCCGCTGCTCGAGCGCCGCCAGGGCGGCCGGGCCGTCCACGGGCCGGCCGGCGGCGTCGAGGAAGCGCACGCTCTCGGCGCGCTCGCCTTCGAGCACCAGCAGGCTGGCATGCACCAGGGAGTGGCAGCGGGAGCACAGCACCAAGAGGTTCTCCGCGCAGGTGCGGCCGCCGTGGGAGCGGAACTCGACGTGGTGCACCATCAGCGTGCGGCGCGAGCGGCAGGAGCGGCAGCGGTGCCCGTCGCGGGCCAGCACGCGCCGGCGCAGGCCGGGCGGGGTCTTGACGTCGTGGGCGCGCTGGTCGGGGCGCGAGAGGCCGTGCGCGTGGCGCGTGCGCACGCCCGCGTCGCAGCGCACCGCCTCCGACAGGGCGCCCGGCGCTCCCGGCCCGCCCGCGTCCACCGGCAGGGGGCCCTCGCCGGTCTCCACCCACAGCGGGCCGTCGGGGCCGTCGCCCGCGGCGCCCTCGAAGACCTGCACCCGGTAGATCGAGGCGTCGCGGCGCGGGGGCGGGCTCCCCGGGCCCTCGCCGGGGGCCGGGACCCGCTCGGCGGCGAGGAACTCCTTCACCAGCGTCCTCACCAGCAGGCTGAAGTCCACCTCGCGGCCCTGCTCGTCGGACAGGCGCCGCTGGGCCGCCTCGACCTCGGCCAGCTCGAGGGCGCCGAAGCTGCCCGACAGGGGGAAGCGGATCTCGGGCAGGCCCTTCTCGTCGCCGGGGGCGCGGGGCGGGCCGCCCTCGCGGGAGCGGGCGGCCAGCAGGAACAGCGCCCGGGAGTCGAGCGCGAGGGCGCGCTCGAGCCAGGCGGCCTCGTGCTCGGGGGCCGCGACGCGGGCCAGGACGAGCAGCTTGGCCCAGCCCAGGCGGCCCTCGCAGAAGGCGCGGTCGATGGCGGGCAGCTCGAGCAGCTTGCGGCCCACGCGCAGCAGCTCGGCGACGCGGCGGCGGTCCAGGTCGAGGCGGGCCTGGGCGTAGTGGGCGGTGCTGCCGTGGCCGGTGGCCTGGTAGAGGCGGCGGGAGTCCATCTCGACCAGGTAGAAGGCCAGGACGCGGCGGCTGATCTCCTCGTCGCGGGTGGCGCAGGCGAGCCTGAGGCGCACCTGCTCGGCGCTGAGACCGGGGCGCATCTCGGGGACGGGGCCGGCGGCGGGAGGCGGGGGGGAAGGCGGTGGGGCGGGTGCGGCGGCCAGGGCGCTGAGGGGGGCGAGGAGGTCGGAGGAGGCCATGGAGGGGGCTCCGCGGGGGGGAGGCGACCAGGATGTTCGTTGATTGTTCGTATCCTAGCGGAGGCCTCCGACAGCCCCCGGCGCGG
>CAZPOZ010000612.1:0-2406 GCA_964588235.1 uncultured Planctomycetales bacterium | reverse complement strand
ACGGGACGAGGGTCCCGGCCCGGCCCGGCCCGGCCCGGCCCGGCCCCAGGCCCCGGATCGACGGCAGCCGCCGGGGCCTCGTACACTCCTCCCCTTCGTCCCCGCCGGAGGCCTTCCCGCCGATGCGCGTCCCCCGACGTCTGCTCCGCCCCGCAGCGCTGATCGCGCTGGCCCTCCTCGCCGCGCCGGTCGCGCCCCTCTCCGCCGAGGAGGCCGACACCGACGCGCTGCGCCGGGCCATCGAGGTCGCCAAGGGGCGCGTGTACCCGGCGCTGGTCAACATCGGCACGCTCACCCGCGAGTACCAGCAGGGGCGGGCCGTGCGCTTCCCCGCCGCGGGCAGCGGCGTGATCGTCAGCCCGGCCGGCCACGTGATCACGAACTTCCACGTGATCGATGGCGCGGTGCGGGTCACCTGCCAGCTGCCCACCGGCGAGAAGATCGAGGCCGACGTCCTCTGCCCCGACGCCCCGGCCGACCTGGCCGTGCTCAAGCTGCGCCTGGAGCAGCGCGAGGACCCCACCCGGCCGATCCCCTTCGCCTCGATCGGCGACAGCGACCGGCTGCTCGTGGGCGAGCACGTGCTGGCCATGGGCAACCCCCGTGGCCTCTCCTCCAGCGTCACCCTGGGCATCGTCTCGAACACGGAGCGCGTGTTCACGAACTTCACGGGCGACCGCATCGAGGTGCTCGACGTGGGCGAGGGCAACCTCACGGGGCTGTTCAACCGCTGGATCCAGCACGACGCGCTGATCCAGCCCGGCAACAGCGGCGGCCCGCTCGTGAACCTCCAGGGCGAGGTCGTGGGCATCAACACCCGCGGCGGCAGCGGCGTGGCCTTCTCGATCCCCGCCAACACGGTCAAGAAGTCGCTCAACCAGGCCCTGACCTTCGGCGAGGTGCGCCGGGGCTGGTGGTCGATCAACTTCGAGCCCGTCACCCTGCTGGGCCGCAAGACGGGGGCGCTGGTCAGCGCCGTGCTCCCCGAGGGGGCCGCGGCGCGCGGCGGCCTGCGCCCCGGCGACGTCGTGCTCGCCATCGCCGGCCAGGCCACCGACGTCACCGGCCTGGACGACGTGCCCCTGCTCTACGCGCTGATCGCCGACCTGCCCGCCGGGCGCGACGTGCCCGTGCGCGTGCTGCGCGGGGGCGAGGAGCTCGCGCTGAAGGTGCCCGTGGACCGCATGGAGCGGTTCCTCGGCGAGGAGACGGTGCAGGCCGAGTGGGGCGTGACCACGATGAACATCACGCCGCCCATGGCCTGGGCCCGCCGCTACCCCGACGGCAAGGGCGTGGTGATCACCAGCCTGCGACCGGGCTTCCCGGCTGACGTGGCCAAGCCCAAGCTCCAGGGCGGCGACGTGGTGCTCGCCGTGCAGGGCGAGGCCGTCTCCGACGCCCCCGCGTTCGTGGCCGTGACCCGCAGGCACGCGGGCCGCAAGGCCGTCGGCGTGCGCTTCCGGCGCGGGCGCCTGGACATGATCACGGTCCTCGATCTCGAGACCAAGCCGCCCAAGGGCGGCGGGCAGGTGCTGCCCCGGGCCTGGATGGGCGTGCAGACGCAGGTGCTGACGCCGACGGTGGCCGAGTCGCTCGCGCTCAAGGGCACCCAGGGCTTCCGCGTCGCGCGGGTGCTGCCCGGCACCGAGGCCGAGCGCGCGGGACTCAAGCCGGGCGACCTGATCACGCACCTGGACGGCGAGGCCCTGAAGGCCAGCCAGGAGCAGGATGGCGAGATCCTCAAGCGCCGCGTCGAGGACATGGACATCGGCGCGGAGGCCGAGCTGTCCGTGCTCCGCGACGGCCGGCCCCTCAAGCTGAAGGTCACGCTGGAGGAGGCGCCCGAGACGGCCGCCGACGCCGAGAAGGCCAAGGACGAGGTGCTCGAGTTCGGCGTGCGCGAGATGACCTACATGGACTGGGTCGAGCGCACCGACGCCGCGCCCCCGCCCCCCGCGCCCCCCCAGGGTCCGGACCCCGCGCCGTTCCGCGGCCTGGTGGTGTCCGAGGTGGCCCCGGGCGGCTGGGCCGACGTGAACGGCCTGGAGGGCGGCGACGTGCTGCTCTCCTACCAGGACCTGCCCACGCCCACGATCGCGGCCTTCAAGGAGGCCGTGAAGAAGGTGGCCGAGGCGCGGCCCAAGATCGTCCGGCTGTTCGTGCGGCGCGACCGCGCGACGGCCTTCGTGTTCGTCCAACCCGACTGGCCCGCGAAGTAGGAGCCCCGCATGCCCTCCCCCAGCCGCACGTTCCTCGGCGCCCTCCTGGGCGCCCTGCTCCTCTGCGCGCCCGCGCGCGCCGAGGGCCCCCGCGCCGCGCTGATCGCCGCGAAGGCGGGCAGCGTGGTCTCGATGAAGATGACGCTGAAGATCACGGGCGCCTCGATCGACCGCGAGTTCAACCGCA
>CAZPOZ010000611.1:0-2418 GCA_964588235.1 uncultured Planctomycetales bacterium | reverse complement strand
GCTCGCGCCGGCCCCCCTCCGGGGGCGGCCCCGCCAGCGGCGCGCCGGCCCCGACGGGCTCGCCGCGCGGCTCGCCCCGCGGTTCGCGCCGGGGGCCCCGCGGCCCGCGTTCGCCCCGCTCGAAGCGCCCCTCGGGGCGCGGCAGGCGGCGCTCGGAGCGCATGGTCAGCGTGAGCCGCCGCTTCTCGGGCACCACCTCGAGCACCCGCACCTGGATCACGGCACCCAGCGGGGCGACCAGGGCCTGCTCGGCGTCGGGGTGGTCGCCCACGTGCGGGGTAGGCAGCAGCCCGTCCTCGCCCAGGCCCACGTCCACGAACAGCCCGAAGGGCGCCACGCGGGTCACGCGGCCCTCGAGCATCAGCCCGGGGCGCAGGGTGGCCATCGTGGTCCCCGGCGGGGGCGCGATGGGCGTGGCGTAGGGCGGACGGGGGTCGCGCCCGGTCTCGGCCAGGGTCCACAGGACCTCGTGGAGCAGCGGCAACGGGCGCTCCGGCGTCACCAGCGCCTGGAGGTCGAGCCGCGCGAACGCCGCCGGGTCGGCGCAGAAGGCCTGCACGTCCAGGCCGAGCTGCGCGGCCATGGCCTCCACCAGGTCGTACTGCTCCGGGTGCAGCTGCGTGCGGTCGCGCAGGTCGGCCGCCCCGGACAGGCGCAGGAAGCCCACGGCCTGCTCGGCGGCCTCCGGCCCCACGCCCTCGATCGTGGCCAGCACGGCCTTCGTGGGCAGCGGGCCGGAGGCGCGGTAGGCGTCGAAGGCCTGCGCGCGGGCGCGGTCGAAGCCCGGCAGCCGGGCCAGGAGGTCGACGCCGGCGCGGTGGGCGTCCACGCCCGCGTAGCCCACGCACCAGGCGATCGTCTCGTCCAGCATCGCCCGCAGCGAGCCCTGGTTCACGTCGTGCATGTGCGGGCCGAGGTGGAGCGCCTTGGGATCGATCGTGACCAGCTCGGCCAGCGGATCCTGGAAGCGACGGGCGATCGAGAGCGCGCCCCGCCGCTCCGACGGCACCTCGGGCCGCTCCTCGAGCGCCAGCTTGGGCTGCGCCTCCACGGCGCGCAGCCCGCCGTCGTTCACCACCGTCACGGGCAGGCGCCCGGCCGTGTCGCCCAGGGCCTCGTTCACCAGGGAGAGCGCCTCGGCCCGGCCCCCGCTGCTGCCCACGGCCACGGCCTCGACCTCGTAGGTCTTCAGCAGCCCGCGCAGCTCCTCCACGCAGGCCGCGCGGCCGGCGGTGGGCTCGTGGGGCAGCTGGCCGCTGCCGGTGGGCAGGCCCTGGGCGTCGATCGTGCACCAGCGGTGGCCCTGCAGCACGTCGGGCCGCAGCCCCAACGTGCGCCGGGGCCCGCCCACGGGGCCCAGCAGCTGGTTCTTCAACGCGCGCTCGAAGCCCTCGAGCGCCTGGCGGTCGGCGCGGCCCTTGAGCCACGTGCGCAGCTCGGCCTGCAGGATCGGCTTGAGCAGCCGCCGGTAGCCGTCCTCGGCCGCGGCCCGCAGCAGCCCCGCGTGCACGTGGCCCTCGGGGCAGGCCTTGCCGTGCACGAGCGCCAGGGCCTTCTCCTCCGGCGGCTCCACGCTGCTGGCGAGCACGCGCTCGCGCTCGCCCCGGCGCACGGCCAGCAGCTTGAGCGCGGGCACCTTGGCCGCCGGCCCCAGCGGGCCGATCACCGCGGCGTGGCGCCCGGCCTCGTTCTTCTTCTCGGGCCGCACGCCCACGTCGAGGATGCCCTCGCGCGCGAACAGGTCGCGCAGCTGGCCACGCAGCTCCGCGTCGAGCACCAGCTCCTCGGCCAGGATGTCGCGCGCCCCGCCCAGGGCCTCGTCGAGCGAGGCGGGCTGGCCGCCCGGCTTCACGAAGGGCTGGGCGAGCGCGGCCAGCTCCTGCCCCGGCTCGCCCCGCCGGATGGCCTCCGCGAGCGGCTCCAGGCCCATGCCGCGCGCCACGAGGGCGCGGCTGGCGATCACCGGCAGGAAGGGCGCGGCCACGTCGTCCATCGCCGCCGGCGAGGCGGCCGCGTGGAGCGCGGCCTCCCGCTCGGGCGTGAGCCCGCCGTGCTGGCGCAGCAGGTCGCGGCGGCCCACGCGGTGCTGCTCGAGGGCCAGCACCTCCTGCCAGTCGTCGCGCAGGGCCCGGAGCGCGCGCAGCGTCATGCCGCCGGTGGCCGGCTTGCGGTAGCGCTCGACGAAGGCCAGCGAGCGTCCCGCCTCGATCAGCTCCAGCGCGGCGGCCACGGGCGCCGACGGACCCTGCTCGCCGAACAGGCGCGTGCGCGCCGCGGCGCGGGCCTCGGCGGCCAGCTCGGGCGTCAGCGTGGGTTTGGGCGGCTCGGTGACGGCCGGCCGCCGCGGGCGCGGCGCCTTGGCCCGGGGGGCGCGCTTGCGCGCGGCCGGGGCGGCCCCGTCGGCGGCCGGCGCCTCGC
>CAZPOZ010000610.1:0-2426 GCA_964588235.1 uncultured Planctomycetales bacterium | reverse complement strand
CTGGTCGCGGGTGAAGACGCGCCCCGGATGCACCGCCAGGAAGTGCAGCAGCCGGAACTCCGTGGCGGTGAGCCGCACCTCCTGCCCCTCCAGCCGCACCTCGTGGCGGTCGGCGTCGATCGACAGGGGCCCGCGCGCGAGGCGCCGGGAGGTCTCGGCCTCCTCCCGCTGGGGGCCCCGGCGCAGCACCGCCTTCACGCGGGCCAGCAGCGTGCGCGGGCTGAAGGGCTTGGAGACGTAGTCGTCGGCCCCCACGCCCAGGCCCAGCACGACGTCGGCTTCCTCCCCCTTGGCCGTCACCATGATGATCGGCAGCGAGCCGGTGACCGGGTCGCGCTTGAGCCGCCGGCAGACCTCCAGCCCGTCCACGTCGGGCAGCATCAGGTCCAGGAGCAGCAGGTCGGGCGCCTCCTTGCGCGCCTTGCGCAGGCCCTCGGCGCCGTTCTCGGCCAGGAGCACGCGGTAGCCCTCGCGGGAGAGGTTGTAGGCCAGCACCTCCCGCAGGTCGGCTTCGTCCTCCACGACCAGGATCTTCTCGCGCTTCACGGCACCTCCGGCGGCGCGGGGAGCGCCCGGCGCGGCCGCCCCCCTCCGGCAGCGTAACGCGCCGGTCCGCAGGACCGCGACGGCGCGCGGCCCGGGCCGTGAAGAGCGGGTAAAGAGGGGCCGCGTCCCGTGGGCGGGGGCCGCTCAGCGCGCCCGGGCCACCACGTAGGGCGCCAGGTCGGCCAGCAGCCGCCGGTCGGGGCCGTCGGGCACCGCCGCGAGCGCGCCCAGGGCCGCGTCCAGCTCGGCGCGGGCCCCCGCGTCGGCGGCCTCGAGCGCGCCCTCCTCGAGCAGGCGCTGCGCCAGCGCCTGGGCGGCGCGGCGGTCGTCCCAGGCGGCCTCGATCGCCCGGAGCCGCGCCGCGCGCTCCACGGGGTCGGCGGCCTCGCGCCAGCGGATCAACGGCAGCGTGGTCTTGCCCTCCGCCAGGTCGCGCCCCAGGCTCTTGCCCACGGTGGCCTCGTCGCCCGTGAGATCGAGGCGGTCGTCCACGATCTGGAAGGCCATGCCCAGGTGGTGGCCGTAGCGCCCCAGCGCCGACCGCAACGCCGGCGCCGCGCCCGCGGCGTGGGCCCCCACCACCAGGGCGGCCTCGTACAGCGCCGCGGTCTTGCCGCGGATGATCGCCCGGTACTCGGCCTCGGGCAGGTCGGCCCGGCGGGCGACGAGGTCCTGGTGGATCTCCCCCTCGAGGATCTCCCCCACGACGTCGCTCAGGTACCGCGAGGCGAACGGGTCGTCGAGCCAGGCCGCCGCGCGGTAGGCCTTGCTGAAGAGGACGTCGCCGGCCAGCACGGCCAGGTGCGCGCCGAAGCGCGCGTTGAGGGTGGCGACCGTGCGACGCACGTCGGCCCCGTCGATCACGTCGTCGTGGACGAGCGTCGCGGTGTGGATCAGCTCGACCACGGCCGCCACGGTGGCCACGTCCGGGCCCACGCTCCCGCCGCAGACGCGCGCCGCCAGGCAGGTGAGCGCGGGTCGGAGGCGCTTGCCCCCGAAGCGGGCCGCCTGGCTCACCATGCCGCGCACGCGGGCGGAGGTGACCGCGAGGATCTCGTGGTAGCGCTGGCCGACGCGCTCGAGGTCGTCGGCCAGCGGCGCCAGCGCGTCGGGCAGCTCGCGCGCCCCGGAGGGCGCAGGCGGCACGGCGTCGGGTCGCGCGGGGCGGGCCATGGCCGGGGTATAGCACGCAGCGGGCCGCGCCCGCCATCGGCGCGGGCGCTCGGCGCCCCCCCCGGGGGGGTCAGCCCGGGGACGGCCCGGCGGCGCCGCCGCGGGCCACGAAGCCCTCGCGGTGCGCCGCCCACCAGGCCTGCCAGCGCTCGGGGTCGGGGGGCAGCTGCTGCCCGGTCAGGCGCACCAGGTGGTGGTGCGCCCGCTCCCGCACCTCGGGGTCGGGGGCGGAGAGCCCCTGGAGCAGGATGTCCACCGCCTCGCGGTCGTCCCGCCGGCCCCCGGCGGCTCCCTTCAGGACCTTGAGCAGCGCCCCCAGGTGGTCGCGCAGCTGCCCCACCTCGCCGATCAGGATCGAGACGCTCAGGAACAGGACCACGAGGCCGATGCGCGTGGGCAGGGCGGCGCCGGAGAGGGCGGCCTCGCCCCCCAGGGCGATCCACAGGCCGAAACCGAGCAGGGTGAGCCTCAGCAGCGCGTTGAGCATCAGGCGCGAGGTCGGGGTCACGTCGGCTCCGGGTCGCCGGCCGGGCCGGCACGCCCCCATCCGGCCCAGGGTGGCGGCCCGGGGGGGGTGGCGTATCCTACGCCACGCCGCGTCGAGCCCCCGGGGCCCCATGCCCCGGTGGCTTGCCCCCGGAGCCTCATGAGCTACTCGATCACCGAGACCTGCATCGGCTGCACCGCCTGCGTCAAGGCCTGCCCGG
>CAZPOZ010000609.1:0-2437 GCA_964588235.1 uncultured Planctomycetales bacterium | reverse complement strand
AGGCCCTTGTACTTCGGCGGGTACCAGCCCGAGCCCAGGCTGAGGGCCACGCCGAAGGAGGCCCCGGCGATGCCCAGGGCCACGCCCATGAGCAGCACGCCGGTGTAGGACTCGACCCACAGCCAGCCGGCCGTGAGCGTGAGGGCGATCGTGCCCATCTCCACCTGGGCCGCGTTCTTCCGGCCGATGTACTGCGAGAAGATGCCCAGCGGGAAGCGCATCAGCGCGCCCGCGATCACGGGCACCGAGACCATGAAGCCCTTCTGGGCGTCGCTCAGGCCGAACTCGGCGCTGATGAAGGGCGCCATGGCGCCGTTGAGCACCCAGATCATGAAGCAGAAGTCGAAGTACAGCAGCGAGGTCAGCAGCGTGGGCAGGTGCCCCGCCTCGCGGAACGCGCGGTAGCGTGCGCCGAAGGGCAGCATGGGTGGATCACTCCCGGGGGAGACGGTCGATCCCGTACCAGCGCACCACCTGCGGGCGCCGCCAGAGGTACGGGTTGGGGACGACGAGCACGTGGACGAGCCGCGTGAAGGGGAACACGAGGAGCAGCGCCCACAGCCCCACGACGTGCAGCTTGACCATCAGCGGCAGGGCCGTGACCCACTGGAGCTCGGGCGAGAGCGTGGCGATCGAGCGCAGGTAGGGCGTGAGCACCGAGGCGAACCAGGAGCTGCCCCAGGGGTAGGCCACGGCCGTGCCGATGCCCGTCAGCAGCTGGACGCCGAGCAGGACGTAGACCAGCACGTCCATGGGCGTCGTCACCACGCGCAGGCGGTCGCTGCGCAGGCGGCGCACGACCACGTTGACCAGCCCGACGAAGGTGAGCAACGCGAGCGAGAGGCCCGTGACCTCGAGGATCAGCAGGCGCACGGGCGAGGCGTTCCAGGCCAGCAGCTGGTTCGGCAGCAGGAACGCGAGCACGTGGCCCGCGAGCACGAGCAGGATGCCGTAGTGGAACGGCACCTGCGCCCAGAAGTGCGCCCGGTTCTCCAGGAACTGGCTCGAGAGGCTCGAGTAGGTGAAGGGGCGCGAGCGGTAGCGCAGGATCGTCCCGCCGAAGAAGGTCGCCAGCGCGACGTAGGGCAGCACGACGAAGAGGAGCGTGTCGAGGGCGGAGGCGTTCATGAGGCGGCTCCGGGGGCGGCCGTGCCCGAGGGGGCCGGGCGGGTCGGGGCGGCCGCGGGCGGCAGGACCGCCGCGACGGCCTCCAGCACCGCGCGGTACGGGTTGTCGGGCTCGGAGGCGAAGCCGGCCTGCATGCGCTCCAGCTCCGCGCGCGGCGCGCGCGCGGCCAGGTCGCAGGCCCCGTCGGCCGGGAGCCGGCCGAGCAGCCGCAGCAGCGTGCCGAGCCGGTCGGGCAGCTCGGCGCCCTCCTCGACGCCGTGCGCGCGCAGCAGCTCGCGCATGCGCACCAGGAAGGCGCCCCGGTCGTACTGCTCGCCGTACAGGTGCCAGCCCACCTCGAGCGCGCGCTCGGGCGACCAGTCGAAGGTGCGCGTGTAGAGCTCCTCGGCCTCGGCGGGCCCGCCCTGGGTGAGGCGTCCGAGGAACGGGGCCAGGCGGGCGGCCAGGTCCGGGGCCTGCTCGACCAGCACGGCACGGGCTCGGGCCGCGCGCCGCTCGTGCCCGTCGCCGGGGTACTCCAGCAGCTCGGCCAGGGCGTCGAAGACGTCGGCGCGGGTCATGGTCAGGCTCCCCGCTCCGGCCCGGCGCGGAAGCCGAAGCCGGTCTCCTGCTTCCACTCGTGCGGATCCTCGAGCATCGCGATGGCCTCCTCGCGGTGCATCGGCGGGATCACGAAGCGCTCCTCGAAGGTGCACAGCGCCGTGAGCCGGTAGATGTCGTCGGCCTCCTCGCGCGTGCAGCCGGCCTCGCGCAGCACGCGGTCGGCCGCCTCCCGGTCCACGTCGCCCACGGTCTCCGCGCGACGGTGGATGCGCACGGCCATCTGCTTGCGCAGCGCCGCCTTGAGCTTGGCCTCGTTGCCCGCCGCCAGCAGCCGCGCCAGGTAGGCCATCGGCGCCCGGGCCTGGTCGAAGGTGTGGAACAGCTCCTCCGAGACGTTGCTCACGATCTCGCCCTGGCGCGACGACATCACCGGCAGCAGCGGCGGCACGTAGAAGAGCATCGGCATCGTGCGGTACTCGATGTGCGGCGGCAGCGCGATGCCCCAGGTCTTGACGAAGCGGTACACCGGCGAGCGCTGGGCCGACTCGATCACCGACGGGTCGATGCCGTTCTTGCGCGCGGCCTCGATCACGGCGGGGTCGTTCGGGTCCAGGATCAGCGAACGGTGGGCGTCCACCAGCTCGCTGTCGGGCTTCTCGGCCGCCTCCACGATCCGGTCGGCGTCGTAGAGCAGCACGCCCAGGTAGCGGATGCGGCCCACGCAGGAGTGGAAGCAGGCCGGCGCCTGCCCGGTCTCCAGGCGCGG
>CAZPOZ010000608.1:0-2450 GCA_964588235.1 uncultured Planctomycetales bacterium | reverse complement strand
CGTCTTGGGCGTGGCGCGGTTCACCTCGTCGGCCAGCACGACGTGGGCGAAGACCGGCCCCGGGCGGAAGCGCAGCTCGCGGCGCCCGGCCTCCTCCACCAGCAGCTGGGTGCCCAGGACGTCGGCGGGCATGAGGTCGGGGGTGCACTGAACGCGTCCGAACGACATCGACAGCGCCTGCGCCAGCGAGCGCACCAGCAGGGTCTTGCCGGTGCCCGGGACGCCTTCGATCAGCAGGTGCCCGCCGGCGAGCAGGCAGACCAGGGCCGCCTCCACGGCGGCCGCCTGGCCGACGATCACCCGGCCCACCGAGCGCTCGAGCGCGCGCACGTCGTCGGCGAAGCGCGCCACGGCGCGCGCGCCCCGCTCGGCGGGGTCCGGGGACTCGGGGGTCGGGCCGGGCATGGGCGGCATGCTACGCGTGGGCCGGGGCCGCGGCCCCGTCGTGGAGGCCGGCCGCCGGCTCGGGGAGCCCGAACAGCGCGCGGGCGTTGCCGGCCGTGGCCGCCCGCGCCTGGGACTCCGACACGCCCTTGAGGGCGGCCAGGGCCGCGCAGGTGAGGGCGACGTAGGCCGGTTCGTTGCGCTGGCCGCGGTGGGGCAGCGGGGCCAGGAACGGCGCGTCGGTCTCCACCAGCGCGCGCGCGAGCGGCACCACGGCGAGGCTCGCCCGCACGTTGTCGGCCTTGGGGAAGGTGAGGATGCCCGAGAAGGAGATCGAGAAGCCCGCCTCCAGGTAGGCCTCGGCGTGGGCCGGGCCGCCCGTGTAGCAGTGGATCACGCCGCGGGCCCCGGGCGTGGCCCCGATCGCCCGGGCCACGTCGTCGTAGGCGTCGGTGCGGCCGTCCCGGTCACGGATGTGCACGACCACGGGCAGGCCGAGCCGGCGGGCCAGGTCGAGCTGCGCCCGGAAGGACTCCTGCTGCGGCCCCCGGGCCACGGCGTCGCGGTAGTAGTCGAGCCCCGTCTCCCCGATCGCGACGAGCGCCGGTCCCACCGCGGCCACGTGCTGCTCCAGCGCGCCGAGGGCGCGCCCCAGGTCGGCGGGCACGTCGTTGGGATGGAGCCCGGCCGTGGGGTACAGGCCGGGCTGCGACGCGCACAGCTCGGCCACGGGCCGGGCGTCCTCCGGCGTCGTGGCCACGACCACGGCCTGGAGCACGCCGGCCGCCCGCATGCGCCCGAGCACCGCCGGGAGCGTCTCGGCGAAGGCCGGCCAGGTGAGGTGGCAGTGGGAGTCCACCAACGGGGGCAGGGGGGCGGTCACCCCGGCAGCCTACCCCCCCCGAACGCTCCCTCGGCGCGCGCGCGGGGAGGATGGGCGTATCCTCCCCGCAGCGTCCGCCCAGGCGCGCCCCTGGAGGCCTTGCGCATGGTCCGTCCGCCCGACCGCCGTGCCGGGGCGCTGCTGCCCTGGGTGGCGCTGGCCGGCGTCAGCCTGTTCGCGTTCGCCCAGCTGCGGGCGCGGCGGGCGGCCGAGGAGGCGCCACCGGCGCCCGTCTCGCCCCCCGCCGCGGGGCTCGCCCCGCCGTCCGCTCCGGAGCCCGTCCCCGGGGTCGGGAGCGCCGAGGCGCGTCTCACGGGGCTCCTGGCCCAGGCCTCCCTGGCCGTCGAGCTCGCAGCGGCCGAGGCCCGGGCCGCGCGGCTGGCCTCGGCGGAGGATCGCCGGGCCGCGGAGGCCGAGGCGGCGCTCGGCTCGGCCGCCCGGGCGCGTGCCGACGAGCTGGCCCGCGCCGTCTCCGCCTTGAGCGCGGAGGTGGAGCGGCTCGAGGCCCGGCTGAGGGCGCAGGAGGCCCAGGCGGGGCAGGCCCGCCTGCGCGCGCTGCTGGGCCGGGCGGGGAGCGACGACCCGGCGGCTCGCGCCTCCGCCCTGACCGAGGCGGGCGCGCAGCCGACCGCGCTGCTGGCCGCGCTGATGGAGGCCTTCGCCAGGGGTCAGCAGCCGCTGCCCCTGACCGCCCCCGAGGCCGGGGGCCTGCTGCGCATCCTCAGCCTGCTGCCCGCCGGCAGCGCGCGGACCGTGTTGCTCCGGTTGGGCGCGCGCGCCGTGCCCGCGGGCTGGACGCCCGATCCGTCGCTGCTCCGCGCGCTCGCCCGCGACCGCGAGGCGTTGGCCCAGGCGCTCGGGGACGGGCCGGACGCGCTGCGCCTGCGCGCCGCGGCGCTGCTGGGCCCCGACGGCGAACCCCTGACGGGCCAGGACCGGGCGCAGCTGAGCACCGGGCTCTTCGCGCCCGGGCGGGCCCCGGGATCTGTCGACCTGCGCCTGATCGGGCTGCTGCGGCTCGAGGAGGGCCGCGCCGCGGCCCGGCAGGCGCTCGAGTCCCCCGACCCGGCGCTCTGCGCGCCGGCCGCCTGGGCGCTGGCGCGGCTCGGCCCCGGCTCCCAGGCGGAGCGCCCGGCCCTGGGCGGCCGCGCGCTGCGGTTGCTCGCCGCCGCGGACTTGGACG
>CAZPOZ010000607.1:0-2450 GCA_964588235.1 uncultured Planctomycetales bacterium | reverse complement strand
GGCGAGCCCCGCCACGCGCTCGGGCGCCAGGGCCACGTTCTCGAGCGCGGAGAGGTGCGGGTAGAGGTGGAAGGCCTGGAACACCATGCCGATGCGGCGCCGCAGCGCGCGCCAGAACGGGCCTGCGGGATCCTGCGCCGCGCCGCCCAGGGGGACCTCCACGCCGAGCACCTCGAGGGCGCCGCCGTCGCGCGCCTCGAGCCCGTCGAGCAGGCGCAGCAGGGTGGACTTGCCCCCGCCGCTGGGGCCGATGACGGCCAGGGCCTCGCCGGCCTCGATGCGCAGGTCCAGGCCGCGCAGCACCTCGTGCGCCCCGAAGCGCTTGGTCACGCCGGCGAGCACCGCCCGCGGGCCGGCCGCGGGCGCGGCGCCCGCGGGCTGGGCGCCGCCGGGGGTCGCGCGCGGCACCGGGGCGGGGGTGCTCAGACGCGCCACTCCAGGATCTGGAACTGCGGCGCGCTGACGTGCCGGTAGGGCACGGCCGGCAGGTCGCGGGCCGTGCGCACGTGCTGGGTCATGGCCTGGTAGGCCTCGCGGTCGCGCAGCACGTTGAGCTCGACCACCCGGCCGGTCGGGCCGGTCGGGCCCATCTCCTCGTAGACCTCGTAGCGCTCGGAACCGTGCGTCTCCCAGTAGGGCTTGAGCTCGGCGGCGGCGCGCGCCAGGAACTCGTCCTTGTGGCAGGCCTCGATCGAGAAGGTGACCAGGCTGAGCACGCGGGGCATGGGCTTCGTTCCGCGAGAGTCGGCCCGCCGCAGGGGGGCCCGGGCGCGGGGTAGGATCGGGGCGGCCGCCTCGCGAGTCGCCTTTCGCGCCGGGCGGCCCCGGAGACCCGCCCGTGCGGACCCTCGTGCTGCTCCTGGCCCTCGCCGCCTCGGCGGTGACGGTGGCCCTCCTGTTGCGCCCGGGCGCCGCCGAGCGGGGCCCGAGCCCGCTGGGCGCGGTGGCCCAGGGCGATCCGAACGCCCCGGCCTGGATGCGGCTGCGCTACGGCACGATCACCGTGCGCGTGAACGCCCCCGACGGGACGGTGCCCCCCGGGGCGCAGGCGGGCTACGAGACGGAGGGCGCGCCCCGGCTCTACTACGTGGACGCGCAGGGGGCCCGCGTGCTGACCGACGTCCCCTTGGGCGAGGTCCGGCTGGTGGCCGAGGCGCCCGGCTTCCAGCGCCTCACCCGCGCGACCCGCCTCGAGCCCGGGGTGCCCGAGGAGGTGCGGCTCGTGCTCACCCCGGCGCCCCTGAGCCCGAACCGCTGAACCTGGCTGCCTCGCGCGGCCGCGGGACGCCGGGCGCCGGGTCCCGGGCCTCCGGCACCGCGGCCGGGGCCACGGGCGCGCCGAGCGCGACGCGGCGCGACCAGCGCTGGCTGGGGCCTTCGACCCAGCGGTGCAGCAGGGCCGCCGACCCCACGCTCGCCGACAGGCCGAGCAGGCTGCCCAGCGCGAAGGAGCCCGCGCTGCGCCCGTAGGCGTCGAGCACCAGGCGCAGGAGGCGGTCGCCGACGACGAGGTGGATCAGGTAGAGGCTGTAGCTGCGCCGGCCGACCCATTGGAGCGGCGCCCACGCCAGCCAGCGCGTGAGCCCCCCCACCCGGCCGGCGACGAGCAGCAGCGCCGCCGTGGCCAGCGCCACCGCGGCCATGGGCTCCCAGCGCACGAAGGCGGCCGAGGCCGCCACCACCGCGCCGTACGCCGCCAGCCACCGGGCGCGCAGCAGCCCGTCGAGCGTCCACCAGGTGAACGCGCCCAGCAGGAACATGTAGACGTAGCGGGTGGCCCAGGGCGACGAGGAGCCGCCGACGGCGAGCCAGCGCACCGACAGGGCCGCCAGCGGCGCGAAGGGCAGCAGGAACGCCAGCTCGCGGCCCGTGGGCGCCTCGCCGCGGGTGCGCGACGCCTGCTGGGCGAGCAGCAGCAGCAGCACGAACCCGAGGTAGAGCTGCATCTCCAGGCACAGGGTCCAGAACACGCCCACGACGTGGCCCAACCCGAGCACGTCCTGCAGGTAGAGCAGGTGCGCGGCGACCTGCGGCGCCGTCGGAGCCCGCGCCTCGCCCTCCCAGCTGCTGCCCATCCAGGCGAACAGGGCGACCTCGAGCGCGATGACCACCCAGTAGGGCGGGTCCAGGCGCAGCGAGCGCCGGAGCGCGAAGCGGCCGACGAACCCGGCCGTGACCGCCTGCCCGCGCACGCTGGCCGCGATCACGAAGCCGGACAGGACGAAGAACAGCTGCACGCCCAGCCAGCCGTGCTCGAAGCACCACTCGAGCCAGAGCGGCATCCACGGCGCCGGCTCGTGGGGCAGGCGCGCGGCCATGGCGAAGTGGAATCCGATCACCATCAGCGCGGCCACGGCGCGCAGCCCCTCCCCGCGGGTGCTGCGCGCGCGGGGAGGCAGCGGCGGGGACGGCAGGGGGGGGGGGGGTGGGGACAGGGCGGGCACCTCGGG
>CAZPOZ010000606.1:0-2451 GCA_964588235.1 uncultured Planctomycetales bacterium | reverse complement strand
CTACGGGCCGACGGCGGAGCGCGTGCTGGCGGGCCTGGCGCGGCTGGACCCCCTCCTGCCAGCCTGGACGCTGGAGAACGCCTACGGCCGCGTGCTCGCCCGCGACGGCCTCGCCCCCGTCGAGCGCGAGCTCATCGGGGTCAGCCTGCTCGTGGGGCTGGGGGGCCTGCCCGACCCGCTGCTGGGCCACATGCGCGGGGCCCGGCGCCTGGGGGCGAGCGCCGACGACCTGGCGAGGGCCGTGGACTGCGTCACGGCCGCCGGCGCCGACGGGTCCAAGGCGCAGGCCCGCCGGCTGTTGGCCGAGAGCGGGCCGCGCTGAACCGCCGGCCGGGCGTGGACGCTCGACCCTTGCGAGCCGGCTCGACCCGCCCGGCCGGTTTGACGACGTCTAACCAGCGGCCTACCCTAGCCCCGTGACCGAGCTCCCCCCGCCCCCCCCTGCTGCGGCCGCCCCGCCCGCCGGGGCGCTCGCCGCGCCCGGCGCCCGGCCCGGGGTTCGGGGCCTGCCCCGAGCCGACGCGCCTCGCCCGGGGCGGGGGCTGCGCGCGCGGCTGGGGGCACGGTCCGCCGTGGGCCTCTCGCTCGCCGTTCACGGCGCCCTCGGCCTGGGGCTGCTGCTCCGCCTGGCCCCCGACGCGCCCGGCGCGGGGAGCGCGCCGCGGGCGGGCGAGGCGCGGGCGGAGCTGTTCGTGCGTCCGCCCGAGGCGGGGCCCGCGGAGACCTTCCCCGACGAGCCGGAGCCGCCCGAGCTCCCGGCGCCCCCGATCCTCGAGGAGGCGCCGCCGATCGAGACGGCCCGCGCGCCCGAGCCGCTGCCGGAGATCGAGATCGGCCCGCTGCCCGAAGAGGTCCCCTCGCTGCCCGCTTTGGAGGCGCCCGACCTGGCCGCGGCGAGGAGGCTGCTCAAGCCCCCCGCGCCGACCGTGCCTCCCGAGACGACGCGCCCACCCGAACCGGCCCCGGCCCTCACGCCGGCGCGCCCGGCGGCGCCCCGGGCGACGCCCGCCCCGCCCGGCGGCCCGTCACCCGCAGCGCTCACCGCCCTCGAGCGGCCCAAGCCTCCGCTGCCGGCCGGCTACGCCCTCGCGGGCGAGCGCACCCTGCTGCTGACCTTCTACGTGGCGGCCGACGGCGCGGTGCGGGGGGTGGCGGTGCTGAGGTCCAGCGGCGACGCCCGTCTGGACGACCACGTACGCGAGTTCGTGGCCCGGCGCTGGCGCTTCGCGCCCACGGCGGCCCCCCGCTGGGTGGCGCAGCCCGTCACCTACCGCCTCGCGGCCGGCTGATGCTTCGAGTCGCACGGTCGAGGCGGGAAGGCGGCGTGTGTGCTGCCCACACGATCCCGAGGAAGGGCCGCGAGCGCCCCTGAGCCCAGCGCGTCGTGCGTTCCCGCCTCGTGCTTGCGACTCGGAGAGCTCAGCGCTCCTCGGCGCCGGGCGGGGGCGGGGGGGGCGCGGGCAGCGGGGGCGCGGACACCTCGAGCGTGGCGCCGTCGCCGACCAGCACGAAGCTGGTCGCCACGGCCGCGCCGCCGCCGCCGGCGAACAGCGCGTCGGGGTGGCTCTTGTCCCAGGTCTTGGCCTGCTCGGGGTTGAGGTAGGAGCGCGCCCGCTCCTTGCCCTCCTTCTGGAGCCGGCGTTGCGCTTCGGCATAGGTCTCGTTGGTGCCGGGCACCTTGCTGCGCCGCCAGCGGGCCATCTTGGCCATGTGCTCGGCCATCGCCGTCTCCATGTCGCCGCCCTCGCGCCCTACGGTGTGCAGGCCCTTCTCGAGCTCCTTGTACGAGAGCCCCTCCTCGTTGGGGCGCGCGTGCAGGTCGTCGAGCTGGCGGCGGGTGTCGTCCACGGCGCGCTCGAGGCCGGCACGCTGGGCAGGGTCCAGGTCGAGCTCCTTCGCGGCTGCCTCCACCGTGGGCCACCAGCCCTTGGGCGAGGTCCAGCGCACGGCCGGGGCGGGCGGCGCGGCGGCACGCTCGCGCGAGGCCGCGCGCACCTGGGCGACCTCGCGCTCCAGCGTCGCCAGGCGCTCCTCGGCGCTGGCCCCGGGCCGGGGAGCCGCCGCCAGGCGCGGGCCCGACGCCGCGTCCGGGCCCGGTCCGCCCCCGGGCAGGCCCACGGCGCCCTCCGGCGGCGGCGTGCCGGCGAAGGTCTCCGGCGGCGCGATCGGGCGCAGCGTGGCCAGCGCCCGCTCGGCCGCGGTCAGGCGCGCCGCCAGGTCGCGCTCCTCGGCTTCCCGCGCGGCCAGGTCGCCGCCGAGCTGCTGCTGCGCGTAGGCCGTCCAACCCGCCAAGGCGAGCGCGGCGAACGAGACGACCAGGGCAGACTTCGACATGCCAGGCTCCAGGCGGGGACCGCGGCAGCCTACCCCGGGCGCGGGCGCGTGCAGGCTCAGGCCCAACGCCACCAAGATTGGCGATGCGAGGCACGTGCGGCGCGCTGGAGCCGGGCG
>CAZPOZ010000605.1:0-2452 GCA_964588235.1 uncultured Planctomycetales bacterium | reverse complement strand
ACCCGCGGCGCGTCCTCGTGCGTGCGGAAGACGGCCACGGGCTTGCCCGACTGCACGCACAGCGTCTCGTCGCGGCGCATCGTCTCCAGCGTCGAGAGGATCGTGCGCACGTCCGCCCACGAGCGCGCGGCGCGGCCCGCCCCGCCGTAGACCACGAGGCGCTCGAGCGCCTCGGCCACCTCGGGGTCGAGGTTGTTGAGCAGCATCCGGCGCGGCGCCTCGAGCGTCCAGGTGGCGGCCGTCTTCGTCGCCCCCCGCGGCGCGCGCACCGGCCCCGTGTAGCCGGCGCTCCAGTCCTTCGGCGCGGGACCGGACGGCGGCCCGTCCGGGAGAGGGCGCATCGTGGGCATGGGCGGCGCTCCGTCGACCCGGGGCGGCCCCGGGGCCGCGGCATCCTACGCCTCGGGCTGGCGCGGGCCCCCGTCGGACGCAGCCGGATCGGCGCCGACGGCCGGGGCGCGGGCGGCCGCGCGCCGGCCCAGCCCGTGCAGCACCACCGGCACGACGATCAGCGTGAAGGCCGTCGAGGCGACGATGCCGAAGATCAGGCTCCAGGCCAGGCCCGAGAAGATGGGGTCGAGGGTGATCGGCCAGGCCCCCAGCATGGCCGCGCCCGCCGTGAGCAGGATGGGCCGCAGGCGCTGGACGCCGCTCTCCACCACCGCCTCCCGCAGCGGCAGGCCCTCCTGCTGCCGCGCGCGCACGAAGTCGATCAGGATGATCGCGTTGCGCACCACGATGCCCGCCAGCGCGATCGTGCCGATCATGCCCGTGGCCGTGAACCAGACCGGGTCGGCCCAACCGTCCACGTGGCCGCCGGCCACCCGGTTCAGCAGCCAGAAGCCCGGGAAGATGCCGATCGCCCCCAGCGGGATCGAGAGCATCACCACGCCCGGCAGCCCGAAGGAGCGCGTCTCCACCACGAGCAGCACGTAGATCGCCAGCAGCGCCACCGCGAAGGCCAGGCCCAGGTCGCGGAAGACGTCCACCGTGATCTTCCACTCGCCTTCGCCCGACCAGCTCACGCCGACCCCGTGGAGCGGCGGCGTCTGGGCGAGCCGGCGCTCCATCGCGAAGACGGCCTCCGCCGGCGGACGGCCGGCCACCTCGCCCAGCACGAAGGCCACGCGCTCGAGGTCCTTGTGGGTCACGGGCTGGTCCGTGGTGGCGGCCACGAAGGCGCCCAGCTCCGACAGCGGCACGAGCGCGCCGTCGGCGCCCTTCACCTGCACGCGCCGGAGCTCGGCCTCGCCCGAACGCAGGGCCCGGGGCAGCACCAGCCTCAGGCGCAGCGGCTGCCGCTCGCCGGGCTCGTGCACGGTGGCCGGCTGGTCGCCGCCCAGGGCCAGGGCCAGGGTGCGCGCGACCTCGGCCGTGGCGACCCCGTGGAGCGCGGCCTTCTCCCGGTCGAGCACGAACTCGCTGCGGGCGTGCGGCGCCTCGGCCAGCACGTCCACGTCCACGACGCCGGGCTCCTGCGCCAGGCGCGCGGCCACGTCGCGGGCCCCGGCCAGCACCTGCTCCCACGAGGCCGAGGCCGGGCCGCGCACCTCGCCCACCAGCGTCGCCAGCACCGGGGGGCCCGGGGGCGCCTCCAGCAGCTTGAGCGCCGCCCCGTGCCGCTCCGCGACCGCGGTCAGCGCGCGGCGCAGCCGGAGGCCGATCGCGTGGCTCTGCTGCGCGCGGTCGTGTTTGCCCAGCAGGTTCACCCGCAGGTCGGCCAGGTGGGGCCCCCGGCGCTGCGCGTAGCGGCGCACGAGGCCGTTGAAGTCCACGGGGCTGGGCACGCCCACGTAGGAGGACACGTCGGTCACCTCCGGCGCGCGCAGCAGCTCGTCCTCGAGCTCGCGCACGCAGGCGTCGGTGGCCTCCAGCGTCGAGCCCTCGGGCAGGTCGAGCACCACCTGGAGCTCGCTCTTGTCGTCGTAGGGCAGCATCTTGAGCGGCACGGAGCCGCTCACGACCAGCAGCCCGGCCCAGGCGGCCAGCGCCAGCAGCAGGGCGGCCAGCAGCAGGCGCGGCGCCCGGCGGTCGAGCAGGGCCTCGACCACGGCGCGGTAGCCGCGCAGCAGCCGGCCCGGCCCGCCCTCGTGCGGCCCGCCGTGCCCGTCGCCCGCGCGCAGCAGCCTCAGGCTCATCCAGGGCGTGACGGTGAAGGCCACCAGCAGGCTCATGCCCATGGCCACCGGCACGTTCACGGCCATGGGCCGCATGTAGGGGCCCATCATGCCGCTGATGAACAGCATCGGCAGGAACGAGAGGATCACGGCCAGCGTGGCCACGATCACCGGCGGGCGCACCTCGTTCACCGCGGCCAGCACCGCGTCCAGGCGCGACAGCTTGCGCCGTGCGAAGTGGCGGTGGATGTTCTCCACGTCCACGATCGGGTCGTCGCACACCAGCCCCAGCGAGAGCACCAGCGCGAAGAGCGTGACGCGGTTGATGGTGAACC
>CAZPOZ010000604.1:0-2466 GCA_964588235.1 uncultured Planctomycetales bacterium | reverse complement strand
ACCCCTCGCCCCGTGCCTCGCCCTGCTCGCCCTGCTCGCCCTGCTCGGCGCCGCGCGCGCCGAGGACCTCGACCTGCCCGGCCTGTTCGACTCCGCCAAGGCCTCCTTCGGCGAGAAGAAGTACGGTCGCTGCCTGGGCGACCTCACGCTGATCGCCGCCGAGGTGGGCCGCCTGCGCGTCGAGGGGCTCAGCGCCCGCCTGCCGGCTCCGCCCGCCGGCTGGACCGCGGACGACGCCGAGGGCCAGGCCTCCGCCGGGCTGCCCGTGCTGGGCGCGATGACCCTGGTGCGACGGCGCTACGCGCGCGGCGAGGGCACCGAGGTGACCGCCGAGGTCTACGCCGACGCGGGCACCGTGCGCGGCACCTACGACATGCTGCTGCAGAACGCCGCGCTGATGGGCGGAGCGGGCGTGAAGGTCGTCACGGTGAAGGGCCGCAAGGCGATCGAGCAGCACGACGGATCCAACCGCTCCGGCTCCCTGACCGTGCTCCTGCGGGTGCCCGGCTCGCTCCTCAAGCTCGACGGCAGCGGCGTGGCGAAGGAAGACCTCCACGCCGTGGCCGCCACGTTCGACCTGGACGCCCTGGAGAAGGCGCTGTCCGAGTAGGGCCCGCAGGGCGTGGGGCGACGTTCTGCCTACGCTGCGGGAGGTGGCGCCGACTCTCGCGAGGGGTAGAGTCGGCCGGTTCCCCCCGGGATCCCGACCTTGCGCGCCCGCCCCCCCTACCCCCAGGCGCCCGCGTCGCCCTCGCCGCGCGGGCCCGGGCGGCGCCTGCTCGACGACCCGCTGCTCAACCGCGGGACCGCCTTCACGCTGGCCGAGCGCAAGGCCTTCGGGCTCGCCGGCCTGCTGCCGCCCCACGTCGAGACGCTCGACGCCCAGGCCGCCCGCGCCTACGAGGCCTTCCGCGCCCGACCCACGCCGCTGGAGCGCTACGTCCTGCTGCGCGGCATCCAGGACGCCAACGAGACGCTCTTCTACCGCCTGCTGGCCGACCACCTCGAGGAGATGCTGCCGGTCATCTACACGCCCACGGTGGGCGAGGCCTGCCAGCGCTTCTCTTCCCTGCCCCAGCGCCCCCGCGGCCTCAGGGTGGCCTTCCCCGAGCGCGAGGCCCTGGACGCGGCGCTGGCGGCCGCGCCCGAGGACGTGCACGTGCTGGTGGTGACCGACGGCGAGCGCATCCTGGGCATCGGCGACCAGGGCGCCGACGGCATGGCGATCGCCATCGGCAAGCTCTCGCTCTACACCGCCTGCGCGGGGATCGACCCGGCCGTGACGCTGCCCGTCGTGCTGGACGTGGGCACGAACAACCCCGACCGGCTGGGCGACCCGCTCTACCAGGGCTGGCGCCATCCGCGGATCGGCGGCGACGAGTACTACGCCTTCGTGGAGGCCTTCGTGACCGCGGTCGCGCGCCGCTGGCCCCACGTGCTGCTGCACTTCGAGGACTTCGCCCAGGCCCACGCCACGGGCCTGCTCGAGCGCTACCGCGACCGGCTGTGCGCCTTCAACGACGACATCCAGGGCACGGCGGCCGTCACGCTCGCCGCGCTGCTGGCCGCCTGCCAGGCGACCGGGCGTCGGCTGAAGGACCAGCGCATCGCCGTGGTGGGCGCGGGCTCGGCCGGCTGCGGCGTGAGCGAGCAGCTGGTGGCGGCGATGCGCGAGGAAGGGCTGACGGAGACGGAGGCGCGCGCGCGCTTCTTCCTCGTGGACCGGGGCGGGCTGCTGCGCGCCGAGCAGGCCGCGTCGCTGATGCCGTTCCAGCGCCGGTTCGTCCAGCCGGCGAAGGCCCTCTCGGGGTGGACGGTGTGCTCCGGCTTCGACCTCTCCGACGTGGTGCACAACGCGCACCCGACCGTGCTGCTGGGCTTCTCGGGTCAGCCGGGTCTGTTCACGGAGTCGGCCGTGCGCGAGATGGCGGCGCACGTGGACCGGCCCATCCTCTTCCCCCTCTCCAACCCCACCTCGCGCTGCGAGGCGCGCCCGGCCGACCTGCTCGCCTGGACGAACGGGCGCGCGCTCGTGGCCACGGGCAGCCCCTTCGACCCGGTCGTCTGGAGCGGCCGCACGATCCCGATCGTGCAGTGCAACAACGCCTACGTCTTCCCGGCCGTGGGCCTGGGCGTGCTGGCCGCGGGGGCGCGCCGCGTGACCGACGGCATGTTCATGGCCGCGGCACGGGCGCTGGCCGCGACCGCACCGGCCCTGGCCGACCCGGGCACGCCCCTGCTCCTGCCGCCGCTGCGCTCGATCCGCAACGTCGTGCGGCGCGTGGCCCTGGCCGTGGCCCAGCGCGCGCAGCAGGACGGCGTGGCCGACCCGGCCGCGCCCCAGGTGCTGGCCACGCGCATGGAGTCGCACGTCTGGACCCCGGCCTACCGTCCCCTCCCGCAGGCGTAGGGGCGCCGGGCCGACGCGGGGGGTAGGCTCAGCGCATGCCTGCCGCCGCGCCCGCC
>CAZPOZ010000603.1:0-2467 GCA_964588235.1 uncultured Planctomycetales bacterium | reverse complement strand
AGCGCGCGCTCAAGGCGGGCGTGCCCACGATGGGCGGCGTGATCCTGCTGATCGGGGTGGCCCTGTCCGGGTTCCTGTTCGTCCGCCTGGACACCCCCCGCACCTGGATCGTGCTGGTCTCGTTCCTGCTCTTCGGCGCCGTCGGCGCGCTGGACGACTGGCGCAAGCTCACCCGCAAGGGCGGCCAGGGGATGAGCGAGCGCCAGAAGCTGCTCTGCCAGGTGGCCATCGCCGCGCTGGCCATCTCCGCGCTGTACGCGCTGGGCAACCGGGAGGACGGCACCCCCTGGCTGCGCGGTCCGTCCTTCAAGCCGTCCCCCTACCCCGTGCACGTGGTGCGCGCCGGCGACACCTGGGACGCGGTGGCCCAGCGCGCGCTGGGCGACGCGGGCCGGGCGCGCGAGCTGGCCGCGGTCAACGACCGTCTCGACCCCCAGGGCGTGCCCGAGCCGCTGCGCGTGGGCTCGCGGCTCCGGCTGCCCGGCCCGGCCAGCGACCGCCACCGCGCCGACCTGCAGCTGCCCTTCAGCAAGCGCTTCTGCCTCGACCTGGGGCTGCTGTTCATCCCGCTCGGGATCCTGGTGATCGTGGGCGCGAGCAACGCGGTGAACTTCACCGACGGGCTCGACGGCCTGGCGATCGGCGCCACCGCCACCGTGGCCGCCTTCCTGGCCGTGGTGGCCTACGTCGTGGGGCGCGCCGAGTTCGCGCGCGACCTGTACCTGTTCCACGTGCCCGAGGGGGGCGAGCTGGCCATCCTGGGCGCGGCCCTCCTGGGCGGCGCGCTCGGCTTCCTCTGGTTCAACGGCTTCCCCGCCACCGTCTTCATGGGCGACACGGGCTCGCTGTCCATCGGCGGCATCCTCGGCCTGATGGCCGTGGCGCTGCGGCACGAGCTGACCCTGGTGCTGGCCGGGGGGCTCTTCGTGGCCGAGGCGCTCTCGGTGATCTGGCAGCGCTCCTGGTTCAAGTGGACCCGGCGGCGCGCGCGCCGGCGCGGGGAGCCCAATCCCACCGGCCAGCGCTGGTTCCGCGTGGCCCCCTTCCACCACCACTACCAGGCGCTGGGCCTGCACGAGAACAAGGTCACCGTCCGCTTCTGGATCGTGTCCGTGATCTGCGTGCTCGTGGCCCTGGCCTCGCTGAAGATGAGGTAGCCGATGGCGCGCACGGTCGGCGGCTGGCTGGGCGAGACGGCGGGGGTCGCCCCCGGGCGCGACCTGCTCGCGGCGGGGCGCACGATCCTGGGCGTGGCCGTGGCGCTGACCGCCCTGGGCCTGGTGATCTCGTACTCCTCCAGCAGCGCCCGGCTCACCGGCATGGGGCTCAACCCCAACGCCGTGCTGGCCAAGCAGGCCGCCTGGGTCGCGCTGGCCGCCGGCGCCGCGGCCGTGTGCGCGCGCCTGCCGCTGGCCACGCTCGGCCGCCTGGCCCGGCCCGCCCTGGCGGTGGTGATCGGCCTGCTGGCCCTCACGCTGGTGGCCGGCGTGAGCGTGAAGGGCAGCCGCCGCTGGTTGGAGGTGGCCGGCGTGCGCTTCCAGGCCAGCGAGCTGCTCAAGCTGGCCGTGCTGCTCTTCCTGGCGCAGGGGCTCGCGGCGCGCGAGAAGGCCACCCACTTCGGGCAGTCCATGCCCGTGCTGGGGCTGCTGCTGCCGGTGGCGCTGGGGATCGGGCTCGTCCTGGTGGAGCCCGACCTGGGCACGAGCCTGTTCGTCGCCGCCGAGGCGATCGTGCTCCTGGGGCTGGCCGGGGTGCGCCCCGCGCGCGTGGCCCCGCTGCTGGGGCTGGCCCTGCCGGGGATCGTGGCGCTGGCCTGGGCGAAGTTCCCGCACGTCCAGCGCCGGTGGGAGACGTGGTCGAAGGGGGCCGAGAGCGTCGGCGGCCAGGTGCAGGAGTCGCTCGTGGCCATCGGCTCGGGCGGGTTCTTCGGCCGCGGCCTGGGGCACGGCACCCAGAAGGTCTTCTACGTCCAGGAGAGCAACACCGACTTCATCGGCGCCGTGCTGGGCGAGGAGCTCGGCTTCCTGGGCTGCGCCGCGGTGATCGTCGGCTTCCTGCTGATCGTCTGGTCGGGCCGCCGGCTCACCCTCGGGGCGCGGGCGCTCTCGCCCCACGCGGTCTACCTGGCCGGCGGGGCCACCTTCGTGATCGGCTTCCAGGCGGCGATCAACCTCGCCGTGATCACCGACAGCGCCCCGACGAAGGGCATCCCGCTGCCCTTCATCAGCGTCGGCGGCAGCAACCTGGTGCTGATGCTCTCCCTGGTGGGCCTGCTCGTGAACGTCGCCCGGGAGGCCGCGGCGGCGGCGGGCGAGCCCGGGGCCCGATGAGCCTCCCGGCCGCCAAGCTGGGGGTCGAGCCCCTCGGAGGGCGAGACCGCGCTTGCGGAAGGGCCTTTGGAGGGCCTCGTCCGGCCGTGCCCAAGCAACCGGCGCGCTGGGCCGGTCGCGGAAGGCCGATGACGACG
>CAZPOZ010000602.1:0-2468 GCA_964588235.1 uncultured Planctomycetales bacterium | reverse complement strand
CCCGTACGGGTCCGAGGATACCGCCGTGGCCCCGGCGCCCGACCCCCTCTTCGACGGCCCCGAGCGCGAGGAGAGCGTCTCCCGCCCCCTGCGGCTCCTGTGGCAGTTCTTCTTCTTCCCGCTCCTGATCGTCGCCGGCTGCCTGCTGCCGATCGTGGTGATCCTGGCCACCCGCGGGGGCGCCCCCGAGCCCCGCGACCTGCTCGAGCAGGTGCTCCAGGGCTCGGAGAACGCCCAGAAGCAGGCAGCGCAGCAGCTGGCCTTCGAGATCGCCAAGGCCCGCACGGCGGCCGACGAGGCCTTGCGCGCGGGAGGCCCGCCCCCCGCGCCCCCCTTCTACGCCGAGCCCTCCTTCGCCGAGAGCCTGCGGCGGGCCTTCCGCCTCGCCCGCGAGGAGGAGGCCAGCGACGACCGGCAGGTCTGGCTGGCCAAGGCGCTGGGCCGCACCGGCGACCCCGAGGCCGTGGCCCTGCTCCACGAGGTCCTGCTCCCCCCGGCCGCCGGCGACCGCCGCCCCCGGCCCAGCCAGGACGTACGGCGGGCCGCGGCCCTGGGCCTGCTGTTCCTCGAGTCCCGCGTCGCCGAGGGGGCGTTGCTGTCGGTCAGCGCCGACCGCGACGACGCCGAGGTGCGCGCGATCGCCACGAACGCGCTGGCGCTGCTCGGGCGGCTGCCCGGGGGCGACCGCGACGCGGCCGCGGTGCGCGCCGCGCTCGAGCGGGCGCTGGGCGACGTGCACGCGGGCGTGCGGCTCAACGCCGCCGTGGCCTTGGCGCTGCGCGGCGACCCGCGGGGGCTGGACGTGCTGGAGCGCTCGCTCACGCGCGACGGGCTCGCCGGCCTGGACGTGACCGAGCCCACGCTCCAGACCCACGCGCTGCTCAACGCCGTGCGCGCCGTGGTGGCGCTCTCGGCCCGCCCCTGGAGCGCCCCCGACGAGGGGGTGGCGTCGCGTCTGGAGGGGCTCAAGCCCCGGCTGAGCGCGCTGGCCCGCGAGGACGGCGACGAGAACGTGCGCCGCATCGCCACCGAGGGCCTGGATCGTTGGAGGAGGAACTGATGGCGACCCCCAGCCCCGAGCGCCCGGTGCAGCAGTGGCCGAGCCCCTGGCCCTACGACTTCCCGGTCTCGGGCACCGCCACGACGAGCGCCGACAAGGTGGCGCGGCTGGCCGGGCGCGAGGGCGGCCCCCCGCTCACCGTCACCCGTCGGGGCCTGTTCCTCTCGGCGGTGGCCGGCTGGGGCGCGTTCATCGGCGCCGGCCACGTGGGCCTCCTGGGCGTCGTGCGCTACCTGTTCCCCAACGTCTCCTTCGAGCCGCCCCAGGTGTTCAGGACCGGGCCGAAGGAGATCTTCGCCCCGGGCACCGTGGACGAGACCTGGAAGGAGACCAACGGCGTCTGGATGGTGAACACGGGCGGGCGGCTCATCGCGCTGAGCACCGTCTGCACGCACCTGGGCTGCACGCCCAACTGGCTGCCCGGCGAGAGCAAGTTCAAGTGCCCCTGCCACGGCTCGGGGTACTACATCAACGGCGTCAACTTCGAGGGCCCCACGCCGCGCCCGCTCGAGCGCTACCGCCTGTACGTCGACCCCGTGGACGGCCGGGTGGTGGTGGACAAGACCGTGAAGTGCCAGCCGGAGCAGGGCGCCTGCGAGGCCGACGGCTTCTTCCTGCTGGCCTAGCCGAGGACCGCACCGGACATGCTCAACGCCCTCCGCAACTCGCAGTTCTGGAAGAGCATCTTCCGGCACGGGCCGCCCACCACGGCGCGCAACCGGGCGCTGGTGATGCTGGCCAACGTGTTCCTGCACCTGCACCCCGTGCGGGCCCGCGCCTCCGGCATCCGCCTGTCCTTCACCTGGTGCATGGGCGGCCTGACGTTCTTCCTGTTCCTCGTCGAGACCGTCACCGGCATCCTGCTCATGTTCTACTACCGCCCGGTGGCGGCCAGCGCCTACAGCGACATCATGGCGCTGCGCGAGGACGTGCCGCTGGGGATCATGCGCGAGATCCACCGCTGGGGCGCGCACGCGATGGTGATCACCGTGTGGCTCCACATGTTCCGCGTGTTCATGACCGGCTCCTACAAGCCGCCGCGGGAGTTCAACTGGGCCATCGGCGTGGTGCTGCTGTTCCTCACGCTGTTCCTCTCCTTCACCGGCTACCTGCTCCCCTGGGACCAGCTGGCCGTCTGGGCCGTGACCGTGGGCACGAACATGGCCCGCGCCCACCCGGTGATCGGGCACGAGGGCCCCGGGGCCAACCTCCTGAAGTGGGAGGACATCCAGTTCGTGACCTCGGGCAACGACGTGCGCTACGTGCTGCTGGCCGGGCGCTTCGTGGGCGAGGGCACGCTGCTGCGCTTCTACGTGTTCCACTGCATCATGGTGCCGGTCATCGCGATGATCCTGATGGCCGTGCACTTCTGGCGCGTCCGCAAGGACGGCGGCATCAGCGGGCCGCT
>CAZPOZ010000601.1:0-2469 GCA_964588235.1 uncultured Planctomycetales bacterium | reverse complement strand
GCAGGCTTCTCGCGCCTCCGCCATCCGGCCCCGAACTTCGGACCGGCGGCAATCGTCAGCCCAGCCCGATCAGCAGCACGCCCAGCACCGCGACCAGCGTGGCCAGCCACGAGCGCGCGCCGTGCCGCTCGCCGCGGAAGACGGTCGTCAGCGGGATCAGCCACACCGGCGCCAGCTGGTTGAGCGTCGTGGCCACGCCCGCGTGGGCCGCCCAGGTGAGCCCCGCCTGGTTGGCCCAAATCCCCAGGAACGTGCCGAAGAAGGCCGCCAGCGCCAGCCGGGGCAGGGCCGGCGTGGCCAGCGCCCGCCCCCAGGCTCCGGCCCGGCGCGTGGCCAGGGCCAGCCCCACCAGCCCGAGCGTGCCGGCGTAGAGCCTCAGGCCCGCCCCCCGCGCCGCGTCGCCCACCCCGGTCCCGCCGTGCTCGAGGAAGGCCCAGCGCGAGAGCATCACGCCCGCGGCCTGCAGCACCGCGGCCAGCAGGCCCAGGAGCACGCCCCGGCGCCGCTCGCGCGCGGCCACCGGATCGGGGTGGCGCTCGAGCACGGCCAGGCCGACCCCGCTCAGGCAGGCGCCGATGCCCAGCCAGCAGAGCGCCGACGGCGGGCGCTCGCTCCACGGGGGCAGGAGGGCGGCGAGCACGGTCAGCGGCACGGCACCCAGCATCAGCAGGGTGGTGCGCTGCGGGCCGAGCGCGTGCATCGCCCCGAACAGCAGCGTGTCGCAGGCCGTCAGGCCCAGCAGCCCGCTGGCCACGAACAGCCCGGCGGAGAGGCCGCCGAAGCCCGTCGGCCACGGCGTGCCCCACAGGGTCAGGAAGAGCACCGCGAAGCACGCGCTCGCCGTGGCGTTCTTGCCCAGGTTCAGGGCCCCGGGCGGGACCGCGCGCCCCAGGCTGGCGAAACCCAGGAACGCCCCCGCCCACAGCAGGCTCGAGAGCAGCGCGGCCGCCTCGCCAGCGTGGGGGAAGGGGGCCTGCATGGGCCGTCACGGTAGGGGCCCGCGCCGGGGCGGCCCCCTTTCGCGGGGGCCGCGCACCTGCCTCGGGTCGCCCCTCTTGGTGGCGTCGGCGCTCAGCCGGCGGTGGCGCTGGGCGTGGGCGCTGCCAGCGCGTCGGCCAGCAGGGGCACGACGTCGATCGCGTTCGTCTCGTGCGGGATCGTGTTCGTGCTGGCCACGGGCCCGGCGTCGGCGGCACGCAGCGAGGCCAGCGCGGAGCCCGCGAACACCGGGTGGATCACCAGGCAGCCCACCCGGGCCGCGCCCCGCTCCCGCACCTGCCCCACGGCCTCGATCAGCGTGCGGCCCGTCGAGGCGATGTCGTCCAGCAGCAGCACCTCGCGCCCCTCGAGGGCGACGCCGGGCCCGAGCGTGGTGCGCACGTCGTAGTCGCCCCGCCTCACCTTCTCCATGATGGCGTACGGCGCGCCCGCCGCCTCGGCCACGCGCGCCACCCACTGCTCGCTCTCGGCGTCCGGGCCCACCAGGAAGGCCTCGGGGGCGTTCGCGCGCACCCAGGCGGCCAGGAGCGGCGCGGCCGAGAGCGCCTGCGCGGGGATGCGGTAGAGGTCGGAGAGCGAGGCGAGGCGGTGCAGGTGGGGATCGACCGTGAGCAGCCCGTCGAAGGCGTCGCTGAGCAGGTCGGCGAACACCCCGCTGGTGACGGCCTCTCCCGGCCGGAAGCGGGCGTCCTGCCGCATGTAGGGCAGGTAGGGCGCCAGCAGCAGCACCTCGGCGGCGCCCAGCTCCCGGGCCGTGCGCGCCAGGAACAGCGCCTCGAGCACCTTGCCGTTGGGCTGGTGCAGGTCGGCCACGACCACCACCCGTGCCCCCTGCACGTCGGGCAGGCGCAGGTACGACTCACCGTCCGGGAAGGCCCGGTGCTCGACGGAGCCCAGTGCAGCCGCTCCACGGCCGGACATCCGCCGCGCCAGGGGCCGGGCGAGGCCCGGGGCACCAGGCAGGGGCAGGAGGACGGTGCGGGTCACCACGGCGCTCCCGGAAGCGGACCCTACGTGGGGCCGAACGACGGTCCCGCCCCCGAGTCTGGCGGGACGAGCCGCCCCCTTCTTCGTCTTTCCCTGGAGCATGACCCAAGTGGAGCCCCATCCCCCCCGCAGCGCCGGCCCGGGGGCGCCCTCGGGCGCCCGCGCCGGCGGGCCCGGCGGGGCGCGGGGCCCGTCGGCCGAGCAGGAGAGCACCCCCGCCGCGCGCGAGGCGCTCGTGCGCCGCTGGCTCTCCCGGCTCCACGGCCTGGCGCTCGCGCTGACCGCGCGGGCCCACGAGGCCGAGGACCTGACGCAGGAGGCCTTCACCCGGGCCCTGGCCGCCCCCCGCCTGCCCCGGGAGCCCGAGGCGGAGGGGGCCTGGCTGCGCACGATCCTGCGCCACGCCTTCGTGGACCGGCTGCGCCGCCGCCGCGCGGCGGCGCGCGCCGGCCCGGCGCCGGGGCGGGCCGGGGACGCGCCGCC
>CAZPOZ010000600.1:0-2471 GCA_964588235.1 uncultured Planctomycetales bacterium | reverse complement strand
CGGCGTGCTCTACGTGGACGACAGCAACGCCACCACGCCGCAGAGCGCCGCCGAGGCGCTGGCGGCCGCGCCCCGCCCCGCGGTGGTCCTGGCCGGCGGCAAGCCCAAGGGCGTGGACCCCTCCCCCCTGCTGGAGGCGCTGGCGCGCCGGGCGCGCGCCGTGGTGACCCTGGGCACCGCCGGGCCCGCGCTGGCGGCGGCGCTGGCAGGGCGCGTGCGCGTGGAGCCGGGCGGGCCCGACATGGCCTCGGCGGTGCGCGCGGCCGCCGCGCTGGCCCGGCCCGGCGACGTGGTGCTCCTCTCGCCCGGCTTCTCGAGCCTGGACCAGTACGTCTCCTTCGCCGAGCGGGGCGAGCGCTTCGCCGCGGCCGTGCGCGCCCTCGCCCCGGGACCGGTCCCGGGCGGCCCCCAGCCTCGCGGGTGGTAGAGTGCGGGCGTGCCGCCGCACCT
This sequence comes from uncultured Planctomycetales bacterium, assembly GCA_964588235.1. Classification (GTDB taxonomy): domain Bacteria; phylum Planctomycetota; class PLA2; order PLA2; family JAEUHO01; genus CAZPOZ01. The sequence goes on along the minus strand of CAZPOZ010000600.1, from coordinate 2,021 downwards.
GTGCCAGTCCTGCAAGCAGAACGCCGCGACGATCCACCTCACCGAGATCCACGACGCCGAGAAGCGCGAGCTGCACGTCTGCGAGGCCTGCGCCCAGTCGCAGGGGATCGCCCCCGGCCCGCTGCTCCCCAGCCTGCCGACGATGCTGGCCTCGCTGATCAAGGGCGGCAAGCCCGCCGGGGGGGCGGCCCCGCCGGCCGCGCCCTGCCCCACCTGCGGCATCACCTTCGCCGAGTTCCGCGAGAAGGGCCGCCTGGGCTGCCCGAACGACTACGAGTTCTTCGCCGAGCACCTCACGCCGCTGCTCGAGAAGATCCACGGAGCCACCGCCCACCGGGGCCGGCTCCCGCAGGGGGCCGGCGCGGCCTCCAGCAGCCAGGGCGAGCAGCTGCTGCGCCTGCGGGCCGAGCTCCAGCAGGCGGTCAAGGGCGAGCAGTACGAAGCCGCCGCGCGCCTGCGCGACGAGATCCGCCGCCTGGAGCAGCCGCCGGCCGCCGGCAGCCCCGGGGCCCCGCCTCCCTCCCCCGGGGCCGAGCCTCCCCCCCCGCCTCCCGCGCCGCGGGCCCGCAAGCCGCGACGCTCGACGGGCTGAGCGCGGGGGCGCATGGACCTCAGCGACCTGGACCGGCGGGGGGGCGAGTGGCTCAAGGGCGGCGGCGCCCGTCAGGAGATCGTGCTCAGCTCGCGGGTGCGCCTGGCGCGCAACCTGGCGGGCTTCCCGTTCGCGCAGCGGGCCAAGGACGAGCAGCGGGCCGAGATCGTGGCGCGCGCGCGGCCCGCGCTGGAGGCCCTCCCGCTGGGCTCGCGCTCGCTGTGGATCGACCTGGAGGCGACCGACAAGGTCGAGGCGCGCTTCCTGGTCGAGCGGCACCTGATCAGCCGCGAGCTCGAGTCGGGCAAGGGCCCGCGCGGCGCGCTCTTCGGCACGGACGAGGTCGTCAGCGTGATGGTCAACGAGGAGGACCATCTGCGCATCCAGGCCGTGCGCAGCTCGCTGGCGCTGGAGTCCTCGTTCGCCGACGCCCGGGCCGCCGACGTCGCCCTCGAGCGCCAGCTCGCCTACGCGGTCTCGACGCGCTTCGGCTACCTCACGGCCTGCCCCACGAACGCCGGCACCGGCATGCGGGCCAGCGTCATGCTGCACCTGCCCGCCCTGGTGCAGCTCAAGCAGATCGACAAGCTCTTCCAGGCGGCCAGCCGCACGGGCCTGGCCGTGCGCGGCTTCAACGGCGAGGGGACGCCCGCGATGGGCGACCTGTACCAGATCTCCAACCAGGTGACCCTGGGCAAGACCGAGGAGGAGATCCTCCGCGGGCTCGAGGAGATGCTGCCGCGGATGCTCGAGTACGAGGAGCGCTGCCGCCAGGAGCTGGCCACCCGCGGCCGCCTCAAGCTGGAAGACAAGGTCCACCGCGCCCTGGCGCTGCTCAAGGCGGCGCGCACGATCTCCTCGGAGGAGGCCATGCAGCACCTCTCCCAGGTGCGGCTGGGGGTGGTGCTGGGCGTGCTGACCGGCTTGGAGCTGCCGCGTGTGAACGAGCTCTTCGTGCTGGCCCAGCCGGCGCACCTGCAGAAGCTCGAGGGCCGCCCCCTGGAGGCCGAGGACCGCGACCAGCGTCGCGCCGCCTTCCTGCGCGCGCGGCTGGCCTGACCCGGGCGGGGCCTCTCCCCGCGCGGCGCCCCCCGGCCCCCGTGACGCCGCCGCAGGCCCCGTGACGCTGCCGCAGGCGGTGGCCCCGGGGGCCGGACGGTGGTGGAATGCGCCCGGAGGCGCCATGGCCCAGGAACGCACGCGGCATCAGGAGAAGATCATCCGGAACTACTACCGGAACCTGGACGCGATCCGCGCCCAGCGCCTGCAGGACCTCGTGGCCGAGATCTTCCTCGCGGGCTCCGAGAAGAAGCGCGCGACGCTGTGGGCCCGCGCCGGGGAGATCCTGTCCAGCACCGGCATGCCCGCCGCCGACGTGGCGGCCCTGCTGGCGGCCCGCGACGTCGAGACCCTGGCCACGATCGTGAAC
>CAZPOZ010000599.1:0-2485 GCA_964588235.1 uncultured Planctomycetales bacterium | reverse complement strand
AAGTGCAGGGCCTGCCAGGCCGTCACGACGGTGGCCGCCTCGGCGTTGCCCAGGTAGGGCACCACGAAGGGCACGGCCAGCTCGCCGGCCACGCGCAGCTGCATCGCGGCGCGGCGGCGGACGTCGAACTCGGGGGCCGTCACGGCCTCGTCGACCTTGCCCTTGATCCACTCCGTGCCCGCCGCCTGCTCGGCCGGCGCCGGACGCGCCTTGCTGAGCAGGTACTTCATCAGCTTCTCGTGGTCGCCCTGCTTGGCCATCGCCTTGAGCAGGACGCGCTCGTCCACCTCGCGCAGCAGCGCGTAGACCTCTTCGTCCTGGGGGTTGCCCGCGACGTACTCGCGCAGCTTGGCGAGGGCGTCCTCGTAGCGATCCTCCTTGTACGCCTGGATCGCCTCCTTGAGCGTCTCGCCGTCGGCCAGTGCCGGCCGGGCGGAGGTGAAGGCGCCGGCGAGCGTCGCGACGCTCGTCAGCGCGAGGAAAAGGGCACGAAGGCGCGCTGCCTTCATCGAGGTCCTCCCTTCGATGACCAAACCGCTTCGAGCAGCCGCCTCCGCCGGGAGACGGCCCACCTGCCACTGCACTCGCTGCCGAGTGACCTGCCTGCCTGGGAACGGAGCCGCCGGGCCCGGCTTGCACCGGCCCCGACGACGCGCGGGAGTGTAGTCAGGGCCGAAGTACACTGTCAAGAAGGACTTGTGGCTCGTCCCACGGACGCAAGTCGTTGACACCGTAGAAGATACATACAGATGCGCTTTCCAGGCCCGGGGGGCCTTGACGAACCCTGCCCCCGGGGCCGACCCCGTGGAGCCGCCGCGGGGCGCGCCCCCCCCTCCGCGCGCCTCTACCCCGGGGTCGTGCCCAAAGGCCCCGCGGGGACGGGCGGGGAGGAGGGCGCAGGGAAGAGGACCTCGGCCAGCGCCTGCTCCACGTCGGGCCCGGTGCCCGGCAGGTGCGGGCCTGGCCCGGCGGGCCGGGGGGTGAGCCAGGCCCAGGACAGGCGCGTCCCCTGTCGGTCGGCCAGCGCGGTCAGGCCACGACAGGCGGCAGCCAGGGCCGGGCTGACCCCCGAGGCCCCCTTCCAGGCGCGCACCGAGGCCAGGGCCACGACCGTGGCCCCGGCCCGGGGCAGCGCGGCCTCGGGGGGCAGGCCATCCTGGCTCACGCGCACCACGGTCACGGGCACGCCGGCGCGCCGGCCATGCTCGGCCAGGACGGCGCCGCGCTCGGGCACCGCGTCGTCGTCCAGCACGAGCACCCAGCTGCGCTCCGGGGCGAGCAGGCCGGCCAGCGACAGCGAGGCGGCCCGGCGCGACACGGCCAGCGCCTCGGCGCGCTCCACGGGGTCGGGCCGACGCGGGGGCGCGGCCTCGGCTGCCGCCAGGGCGAGCCTGCCCAACAGGGCCCCCACCCGGAGCGAGGCCCGCTCGGCGGCCGCGGCCAGGCTGGGGTCGGCCAGGAGCCGCAGCAGCTCGGCCGCCACGCGCTCGGGCTCGGCCGGGTACAGCAGGGCGTCGCAGCCGGCCCGCAGCGCCGCCACGGCAGCGGCGGTCTCGGGCCCCACCGCCCCGGCCCCGGCGGGCAGGACGCCGGAGGGCACGCTGCCCGTGGCCCCCTCCATGAGCAGGGCGTCGGTGAACACGCAGACCAGGTCGGGGTCGGGCGCGGCGCGGCGCAGCCGCGCGAGGATCGGCGCGGAGAAGGTGGCGATGGCGCCGGCGGGGTCGAGCGCGGGGTAGGCGACGTGCGCCGTCATCACGGCCGGGCAGCCCCCGTCGGTGAGCGCGGCCACGAAGGGAGGCAGATCGCGGGCCAGCAGCCGCTCCGCCCGCTCGCGCACGACGGGGACGGCGTCGTGGCTGTCGTCGGTGGTGGCCCCGTGCCCGGGGTAGTGCTTCGCCACGGGCGCCGCCCCGCCGGCGAGCGCGCCCCGGCAGTAGGCGGCCCCCAGCGCCCCCACGCGCACGGGGTCCCAGCCGAAGGCGCGGTTGCCCACGATCGGGTTGTCGGGTTCGCTGCGCACGTCCACGACGGGGGCGAAGAGCACGTCCACCCCCACCGTGCGAGCCTCCCGGGCCGTGAGGGCGCCCAGGCGCTCCACCTCGGCCGGCGTGGCCGCCAGGCCGTACACGCCCAGGTCGGGCAGCGCGCTCAGGCCCCGCACCTGCTGCCCCGCGCCCCGCTCCATGTCGCTGGCCACGAAGAGCGGCCGTCCGGCGCGCTCGCGCAGCGCGCGCGTGAGCCGGGCCACGCCCTCGGCCTCCCCGCCGAAGAGCAGGAACCCCGCCACCCAGGGCTCGGACGCGCGCTCGAGGGCGGCACGCTCCTCGGCGGCCGCGTCCTGGTCGAGTCGGATGGCGGGGACCAGCAACGGGGGCAACGGTCGCGGGGCGGGCATGGGCGCAGAGGCTACCCGTGCCGCTCGACCCTCCTCGCCCGCGCGGGGAAGGCCGCCCCCACGGGCCGACGAGCCCACGGCCGCCGG
>CAZPOZ010000598.1:0-2490 GCA_964588235.1 uncultured Planctomycetales bacterium | reverse complement strand
CCCACGTCGGCGTAGAGGGTCATCCGCGGCCGTCCCCCCGCCCGCTCGAGGGCCTCCACCAGGGTGAGGGTGTGGCGCACGGGGACCACGGGGTCCAGGACCCCGTGGAACGCCCACACGGGCACGGCGCTCAGCGAAGCCACCGCGCCGGGGAAGCCCGGCCGCGGCGGCACGGAGCCGCAGACGGGCACGACGGAGGCGAAGCGCGACGGGGCGAGCGAGCCCAGCAGCCAAGCCCCCATGCCGCCCAGGCTCAGGCCGGTCAGGTGCACGCGCCGCGGGTCGGCGCGCCAGAGCGCCGGGGCCTCGTCGAGCAGCTCGAACAGCGTGCCGACGTGGTCGAGCCAGGTCGTGCCCTCCGGGCACTGGGGCGCGAGCATCACGGCGGGGAACGAAGGGTCCTGCGCCACCACGGCCGGCAGGCCCGTCGAGGTGACCCGCGCCACGTCGTCGCCGCGCTCGAGCGCGCCGTGCAGGAAGAGCACCAGGGGCCAGCGCGCGTCCTGCCGGGCGTGCCCGGGCGGCACGTGCGCCACGTAGGGGAGCCGCGCGCCGTCGGCGGCGACGAAGGTGAGCGCCCGGGCAGGCATGGCCCCGTTCTCCCCTCCCGGCGCCCCGGACGCAATCCCCGCGCGCCCCCCCCCGACGGCAAGTCCGACCGCGGGGCCGCGTCCCTCCGGTGGGCCCGCGCGCGGCGAGCGTCGGGCCCCCCAGGGTCCCTCCCCCCGGCTGGGTGCCGTGCGGCCTTTCCGTACCACCACCAGTCCAGCCCCAGCCCCAGCCGGGGGCTCTCACCAGAAGCGCTGCAGCCCCTCGCGGATCGTGAACGGACGCTCGAGCCGGCGCGACTCGCGGGCCACGAGCCAGTAGAGCCCGTCGGCGGGCAGGCCCTCGAAGGACAGCGCACCGCCCGCGGCCTCGACCTCCCGCAGCGTGACCCAGGCCCCGTCCTTCCACGTCTGGAGCCGGTAGGCGGTGCCCGCGCTCAGCCGCACGGTGGGCGTCGTCACGTGGGTGTCGGGGCTCGTCACGGGCGGGCTGACGTCGGCGGCCGAGAGGGCCACGCCCGGCAGGCGCCCGGCGAGCCGGGAGACGCTGCCGTCCCGGTGCAGCAGCAGCGGGGGCGCCGCGGGGACGAGGCGCGAGCCGTCGTGGACGGCGGGCAGGTAGAGCAGGCCCTGCGAGCCGCGGCCCATCCAGGGGAAGGTGGCCTCCGGCGCGCCGGCCTCGCCGACCACGGGGGCCCAGGCCACGGCGGTCCACTCGCCGCCGTTGAAGACGCACAGGTAGGCGAAGCGCTCGGTGCCGGCGGCGGCGGGATCCAGCGCCACGGTCACGTCGCTCGTCGGCGCGTACTGCGCGGTGACGTCCACCTGCGACTTCGAGGCCAGGAAGCGGTTGGGCGCCTCGCGCCCCGGCGGGAGGCGGTAGGGCAGCGCGTCGCGCTGCAGCGCGTAGGTCTTGCGGTACACCTTGGCCGCGTGCGCCTGCGCCGGGTCCGAGCCGCGGCCCTGGGCGTCGAGCAGCACGTTCCAGGCGTGGTTGTTGTCGCGATGCCCCCAGGCGGGCGTGTAGTCGGCCGCGGTGGCCAGGCCCAGGCTGCGCGCGGCGTAGGTGGTCATGTTCGTGATGTCCTCGCAGCGGCCCATGCCGGTGCGCTCCATCTCGGCGAAGCCCTGGTCGGTGGGGTGCAGGTAGTAGCGCTCGTCGAAGCGCACGCGCCCGCCCACCTCGCGCTGGATCCACCCCCACAGCTCGGCGGCGGACGCCTCGCCGGCGGGTCGGCCCGGCGCCGCCTCCAGGCGCGCGCGCAGGGGGGACAGCCAGGCCTCGGCCGGCTCCTCGCTCCCGCGATAGGGCAGCACGTGATCGAGGAAGGCCCGGAAGCCCACGCGCCGGGCGGGGGGCGCCGCGCTCCAGGCCGCGACGGCCTGCTCGACGTGCTGGATCAGGAAGTCGGCGGGCAGCGTGACCAGGTCGGCCACCAGGCGGTCGCGGGCGAAGTCGATCGGCCCGTGCCGCTTCTCCAACGCCTCGTAGGCTTGGAGCGCGGCCTCGAAGTCGGGGAAGGCCAGCGGGTCGTAGGGCAGCACGTTGCCCTTGGCGTCCTTGAGCGCCGTCACGACGTGCCCCTTGCCCGGCATGTTCGCGATCAGGAAGCGCGCGGCCACGAGCCGTGGCCCGCCCCCCTGCGCGCCGAAGTGCGCCAGGACCTTCTCGAGCTCGGGCCGGTGGGCGCCCGACTCGACCAGCGCGGCCTCGACGTGCGCCGGATCGACGAGCGCCGCCTCGGCGGCGGCCCCGGGCGCGGGCGCGCCCGGGGGCTCCTCGGCGGTGAGGCGCGTCGCGCCCAGGGCCCCCACGAGCAGCGCCACGGCAAGCCTGAGAGGACGCATGCAGGGTCTCCGGCGGGCCGGCCAGCGTAGCAGCCCCACCTAGTGTCCTGAGTTGGAAGTCCTGTTGCCAGGTTCCCGAGGCCTGGCCGGAGGC
>CAZPOZ010000597.1:0-2491 GCA_964588235.1 uncultured Planctomycetales bacterium | reverse complement strand
GCCCACGAGCAGCAGCGCCTGGTTGCCCGAGTCGGCGAAGGAGTGGATCGCCTCGGCCAGCATCGAGCCCGAGCGGGTCACCAGCGCCGCCACGAGCTTGGCGATGGCGATGCCCAGGTTGGCGAACAAGGCGATCACCACCACCCGCCGCGAGCCGCCGTGCGCCATGAAGGCCTCCCGGGACGGGCGCCAGCCTATCCGACCCGGGCCGCGCTCCTCGACGCGCGCCGAGGGCGGGCGGGCGGGGGCCTGCGGCGCACCGCGCCGTACGATGACGGCTCCCGCGGAGCGCCCCATGGACGGCTGGAGCGGCCACCTGCTGATCGCCCCCGCCTGGATGAGCGACCCGAGCTTCAGCCAGGCGATCGTGCTGCTGATCGACCACGACCCGCGCGGAGCCTTCGGCCTGGTGATCAACCGCCCCAGCAGCGCGGCCGCGGCCGAGGTCTGGCGGGAGGCCACGGGCAAGCCCTGCGAGGCCGTGGGACCGCTCTTCGTGGGCGGCCCGGTGAGCGGGCCCCTGATCGCGCTGCACGACCGGGAGGAGGACGGCGACCGGCCGGTCGTGCCCGGCCTGTACGCCACGACCACGCCCGACCGGCTGGCCCGGCTGCTCGAGCATCCGCCGCTGCGCCTGCGCCTGTTCGCCGGCTACGCCGGCTGGGGCCGGAGCCAGCTCGACCGCGAGCTGCAGGACGCCGCCTGGGTGGTCGTCCCCGCGCGCGCGGAGGACGCCTTCCTCCCCGGCGGGGCGGCCCCCTGGCACGCGGCCCTGCGCCGTGCGACGGCCCCGCTCTCCAACCCCCTGGCCGACCCCCTGTCCGACCCCTTGTCCGACCCGCTGGCCGACCCGCACGCGCCCCCCGGAGCCGCGCCCCGCAGCGACCTGAACTGACGCGCGGCGCCCGTGCGCTCCGGCAGCGCCCGCGGCGTCAGCGGCGGCCCGCGCCCTTGCGGTGCGGACGGTAGCCCACGGACCGGGGCGGGGCGTGCACGTGGGTCGCCTGCGCCGCCGGCTCCGCGCCCTCGTCGGCCGCCCGCCGGCGCGCCTCGAGCGCCTCGGGGGGCGGCGTGGCGGAGATCAGGCACTCCGGGCCGCTGCCGATCAGGTCGCGACGGCCGGCCTCGAGCAGGGCGCGGTGGACGGCGAACCAGTTCTCGGGCGCGAACCACTGCATCAGCGCCCGCTGCGCCACGCGGTCGCGCAGCCTCTTCACCACGGGCACGGGCTCGAGGGTGAGCGGATCGAGGCCCGTGTAGTACATGCAGGTGGCCACGTCCATCGGCGCGGGGATGAAGTCCTGCACCTGGCGGGGCTTGTAGCCGCTCTGCTTGAGGAACAGGGCCAGCTCCACGGCCTCCTTCAGCGTGGCGCCCGGGTGGCTGGCGATGAAGTAGGGCACCAGGTACTGGCGCTTGCCGGCCGCCTTCGAGGCGGCGTCGAAGCGGCGGGCGAAGGCCTCGAAGGTGCGCTGCGCCGGCTTCTTCATGTGCGTCAGCACGGTGTCGCTCACGTGCTCGGGAGCCACCTTCAGGTGGCCGCCGACGTGGTGGCGCACCAGCTCGTCCACGTAGGCCGGCGAGCGCTCGGCCAGGTCCATGCGGATGCCGCTGGAGACGTGCACGCGCTTCACGCCGGGCGTGGCCCGCGCGGCGCGCAGCAGGTCGATCGTCGGCTGGTGGTCGGTGCCCAGGAGAGGGCAGATCGTGGGGTGGATGCAGGAGAGGCGGCGGCAGCGCGCCTCCACCTCGGGGCGCGTGCAGCGCATGCGGTACATGTTCGCCGTGGGACCGCCCAGGTCGCTGATCGTCCCCTTGAACCCGGGGCTCTGGGCCAGCGCCGTCACCTCCCGCTGCACCGAGGCCGGGCTGCGGCTCTGGATGATGCGGCCCTGGTGCATCGTGATGCTGCAGAAGGTGCAGCCGCCGAAGCAGCCGCGCATGATCGTCACCGAGTCCTTGATCATGTCGAAGGCGGGGATCGGCTCGGCGTAGCGCGGGTGCGGCCGGCGGGCGAAGGGCAGGTCGTAGGCCCCGTCCATCTCGGCCTCGGACAGGGGCAGCGTGGGCGGGTTCGCCACCAGCAGCCGGTCGCCGTGGCGCTGGGTGAGCCGGCGGCCGTTGAGCGGGCTCGTCTCGCGGTGCAGCTGGCCCGTGGCGCGCGCGAAGGCGACCTTGTCGGCGGCGACCTCCTCGAACGAGGGCAGCTCGAGCGTGCGCTCGTCGGTGGCCACGGTGGGATCGCCGCCGAAGCGGTGCGCGGGCAGGGCCTCCGTGCGGCCCAGGAGGTAGCAGACCCCGCGCAGGTCGCGCAGGTCCTTCGCCGTCTCGCCCGCGGCGAGACGGCGGGCGATCTCGACGATGGGCCGCTCGCCCATGCCGTAGACGAGCAGGTCGGCCTTGCTCGGCACCAGCATCGACGGGCGGACGGAGTCGCTCCAGTAGTCGTAGTGCGCGATGCGGCGCAGCGAGGCCTCGACGCCGCCGATCA
>CAZPOZ010000596.1:0-2506 GCA_964588235.1 uncultured Planctomycetales bacterium | reverse complement strand
CAGGCACGCCGCTCGTACTCCAGGCACCAGACCGGATCGCAGGCCAGCAGGAAGCGGAACGACTCGTGCGACGGGTCATCGCGCACGAAGCTGACGAATGCCGCTGCGTCCAGCCCCATCTGTTTGCAAGCGGCCGCCAGAACCCCGACGGCTTGCGCCTCGTCCATGGCCTGCGCGAGCAAGCGGATCGTGGCCAGCACGTTGTCGGCATAGGCCTGCTCCCGGGCGAGCTCAGCCAGCGGCTTCGGCGTCTGCATGGTCGGCGAAGAGTTCACCTGCATCGTGGATCAGCTTCGAGTACAGCAGGGGGTACTCGAATCGAGCTTGGTCGGCGTCGCACCACCGCTGGAACGAGCCGGGTGTGGCGAACACGGTGGCCTGAACGACTCGCGCGGCCTTTGGCCGCTGCAACACACGTTCGACGAACAGGCCACAAGCCGTCGCCCGCAGCGTCACGACGAGGACGCCGTCGGTGCTGCGCAAGGTCAGCGCGTCGGGTTTATCTGCCTGGATCCAGGCCGCGAAGGTCGTCGGCATGATTGCTCAACGGCCCGCCACATCGGTGGCATGCTGCAGACCTGATCTGAGAAGGTGTCGGCACGGCTGCCCACGTCACCGCGCATTCTTCGGCGCAGTTGTCGCATTCGGCGAGCAGCAGGTGGAAGCGTCGCTTGCAGGTATCGCAGGCGACCATGTGCATTTCGTCGAGCGTGAGCACTTCAAAGTCGTCGACTTCGATCGCGCCGCAGTGCGGGCAGGCAAAGCTGAGGCACGCAGTTTCCGCAGGTTCGTCAAAGTCCATGGGTACCTCGCTTTCACCAACAACGCCCGCGACACGGGGTCGACGCCGGCGCAGATATAGCGCGATCGAACCATGATGTCCAGAGCGCGGTTGCATCGTCACGTTACGGGGACTGTCTGTCACGGCCGACGCACCGGGCCGCGGGGCTTCGGGCAAGCCGCCGAGTCGTGCCCATGGGCAACACACGGTTACCGTGCAGTACACCATCTCGGCGACATCGGTCGTAGGCTTGGCCGAAGGCCGGATGCTTCGCTTCGGCCGACCAAGCCTTGCTCCTCGGAGGCGCCTGATCATGTGGTTCTTGTACGCCCGAGCCCAGGTGCCTGACGCTCCGTACTGGCCGGGCCGCCGGCTTCTCGCTCTGCTCGACGCGGTCGTCTGGCCGGTGTTAATCGCGACGATGGTCGGCAGCATGTCGCTGCCGGCCGGCGTCGTCGGGTTGCTCGCGCAGGCCCTGTGCGCGCTGTACGCCGTCCGTCGTTCCGTGCGTGCGCTGTTGCACAACGAGCGATACCAGTTCATCACCTGGCGATGCAGCGTGCCGCTGGCGGCGCTGCTTGCGGTAGGCGCTGTCCTGAAGCTCGCTGCGGCATAGCGGCCGCAGCGCATCAGTGCGCGACTTGCGGTAGGGAATCGGTCCATCGCTCCACGTCCGAACGTCGCCAGCCGACCGCCCGGTTCGCCAGCTTCACAGGCAGCGGGAAGTGCCGCGTCGCCATCAGCCTGTAGATCGTCGAACGGCTGAGCCCCGTTTGCCTGACCACGGCGGGCAGGCGGAGCAGATCGGCGGGGTTGGCAGGTTGCTCGATTCTGAAGCTGGCGTTGGGATGCGGCATGAGCATGCACTCCAATGAGTGCTTGAACTCTATGCCCTGCCTCGATGCCGCCGCGCGATGATTTCGGACCAAAAATCGTCGCGCGACACAGCCTGCGGCTTTGGGCAATCCTCGTGGGACAGTGACACGGATGGCCGTCACCTCGGGCCCGTTTGCGAACCAGGGCCAGAGACCTACGTGCCGACAGCTTGGTTCCCATCACTCACTCGCCAGGAGCGGTCCTCACCTCGTCCAGGTAGTTCGCCCACCACTGCATCATTTGCTTCCGCTGAGGCAGGTAGGTCGCCCAGTTGTACGAGGCGCTGACGCGGTTGCGTTTCTGGTGCGCCAACTGGAGTTCGATGATGGTGTGGTCAAAGCCCTTCTCATGCAGCAGCGTCGATGCCACGCCGCGGAAGCCGTGGCCCGTCATGCGCCCCTTGTAGCCCATCCGCTCCAACGCCTTGAGGATGGTGTTGTTCGACATTGGCCGCCCGTGGTCTCTCTCCCCGGGGAAGACATAGGGCGACAGGCTCCGAAGCTCACGGAGGCACCGAAGGGCGTCAACTGCCTGGTTGGCCAACGGAACGACGTGAGGGGTACGCATCTTCATGCGATCGGCCGGGATTCGCCATTCCGCCGACTCCAGGTCGATTTCATCCCATGTCGCTTCGATCAACTCTGATGTGCGCACGAAGGTCAACGCGATCAGTTGCAGCGCGCAGCGCGTGTAGGGGCTGCCGTCGTAGACGGCCATGCGTCGCAGCAGTTCAGGCAACTCGCGCCCGTCCAGGCGCGCATAGTTGGTCTGGCGGCGGCTCTTCAGCACGTCGGCCGGCTTGATGTCGGCCGCCGGGTTCCGCAGCATGTAGCCATGCGCCACGGCGTA
>CAZPOZ010000595.1:0-2506 GCA_964588235.1 uncultured Planctomycetales bacterium | reverse complement strand
GGTGCGCGCCCCGCAGCGCCGCCTCCGGCGCGGCCCGGCGCACGCGCGGGTCGCCCCGCCTCCTCAGCCGCAGGGCGTTGCCGCCGCCGAGCCAGAGCAGGTCGGGCTGGAACGCGGCCCGCAGCAGGGCCAGCAGCCGCTCCACCCGCGCGCGCCAGCGGGGGAGGCCGACCCGCAGGCGGGCGCGCTCGCCGACCAGCTGCTCGAAGGAGCGCCCGCGCCGCCAGGGCAGGTGGCCGAGCTCGAGCGGCGCCAGGCGCCCGTCCACGGCCAGCACGCTGCCCAACCCGGTGCCCAGGACGAGCACCAGCTCGACGCCGCGCCCGCGCACCACGCCCAGCGCGTGGAGCACGGCGTCGTTGCGCACGCGCGCCGGCAGCCCGAGCGCGCGCCCGAGGGCCCGCTCCACGGCGATCCCGGCCCAGCGCCCGGTCCCCAGGTTGGGCGCCGTGACCACGACGCCCCGGCGCACGACGCCGGGGAAGCCCAGCGCCACGCGGTCGGCGGCAGGCAGGCGGGCCGAGAGCCCGACCAGCCGCTCGAGCACGCGCGCCGGCGTGGCAGGCCGCGGCGTGGGCACGCGCAGCACGGGGCTGAGCCGGCGCCCCCCCGCGTCGAGCACGGCGGCTTTGAGGGCCGTGCCTCCGACGTCGAGGGCCAGCGTGCGCGCCGCGCGGGCCGCGCGCACGCCAGAGGTTCGGGGACGCAGGGGCACGGGGGAGCTCCGGAGCGCAGCGCGCACGGTACGCCGACTCCAGGCGCGCGCCCGCCCACGCCCCCTGGGCGTCCCGTACCTTGGGGTCCCGGACGCGCCGGTGGGGGCGGCCGGGGCGAGCGGACCCCGTGGAGCGGCCGCCTCGCACAGGCCCCACGCGAGACCCCGTCGCGAGATCCCGCATGCCCGCCCTCGAGGAGCCCGTCCGAAGTACGACGCCGTCGCGAGCCCGCCTCCCCGAGCCCGCGTGGCCGGGAGCGGGGGGACGGCTGGTGATCGTCAGCCACCGCCTCCCGGTCGAGGTGGAGGCCGCCGCCGACCCGCCGCGCGTCACGCGCACCGTGGGCGGCCTGGCCAGCGGCATCGACGCCTTCCTGGCCTCCGGGCCCGGGCGCGCCTTCGAGCGTCCCCCGCTCTGGATCGGCTGGGCCGGGGCGGCGGGGAAGGGGCGCGCGGGCCAGCGGCTCAAGGAGGCCGTGGCGGCCCTGGACGGCGTGGCGCCGGTGCTGCTGCCCCCCGCGCTCCACGGGCGCTTCTACGACGGCTTCTCCAACCGCACGCTGTGGCCCCTGTGCCACACCTTCCCGCACTACGTGCACCTGGAGCAGGACGCCTGGGAGGCCTACCGGACGGTGAACCTGGCCTTCCGCGACGCCGTGCTGCCCCACCTCGGGCCGGGCGACGTGCTCTGGATCCACGACTTCCACCTCATGCTCCTGCCGCGGCTGGTGCGCGAGCGGCTGCCCGACCTGCCCGTGGCCTACTTCCACCACGTCCCCTTCCCGCCGCTGGACGTGCTGCGCGTGCTGCCCGACGCCTGGTCGCGGGCCCTGCTCGACGGCCTGCTGGGAGCCGACGTGGTGGGCTTCCACACCTACGACGACGTGCGCCACGCGCTGCGCGGCCTGCAGCGGCTGCTGGGCCACGACGCGGAGGGCGGCACGGTCGTGGACGACGGACGGTCCGTGGCCTTCGACGCCTTCCCCATCGGCGTGGACTTCGCCCGCTGGGCCGCGGCCGGGGGCGAGGCGGTGGTGGCCGCCGAGGGCCGGGCGCTGGACGTCGCGCTGGGCGGACGGCGCATGGTCCTGAGCGTGGACCGGCTCGACTACACGAAGGGCATCCTCAACCGGCTGCTGGCCTTCGAGCGCCTGCTCGCCGCGCGCGCCGACCTGCGGGGGCGGGTCACCCTCGTGGCGGTGGTCGTGCCCTCGCGCGTGGGCGTGGAGGCCTACCACGCCATGCGCAGCCAGATCGAGGAGGCCGTGGGCCGCATCAACGGCGCCTTCGGCGACCTGGGCTGGACGCCGATCGTCTACGCGCCCCGGGCGCTGGGCCGCGAGGCGCTGGCGGCGCACTACCTGCGCGCCGACGTGGCGCTCGTGACCCCGCTGCGCGACGGCATGAACCTGGTGGCCAAGGAGCTGCTGGCCACGCGCGCGGACGGGGGCGTGGCCCTCGTGCTCTCCGACATGGCCGGCGCCGCGCGCGAGCTGGGCGAGGCCGTGCGCGTGAACCCCTTCCACGTGGACGGCATGGCCGAGGCGCTGGCCACGGCCCTGGACCTGAGCCCCGAGGAGCGCCGCCGCCGCTGCCGGCACATGCGCGCCCGGCTGGCGCGCTACGACGTGGCGCGCTGGGGCGCCGAGCAGCTCGAGCGGGTGCGCGCGGCGCGCACCCGCACCGGGGCGCTCCGGGCCCGCCGGCTGCCCGCCGCCCAGCGGGAGCGGCTCGTGGCGGCCTACGCCTCGGCCCGACGGCGCGTGCTGCTGCTCGACTACGACGGCACGC
>CAZPOZ010000594.1:0-2506 GCA_964588235.1 uncultured Planctomycetales bacterium | reverse complement strand
GGGGGCGGCCTCGCCGCTGCGGGCCTTCCACGGCGCCCCGCTTGCGGGGCGCCCAACAAAGCCGCCCTCCAGCGCCCCGGTGTGCCCCAGTCCAGCGTCCAGAGGGCAAAGGAGGACACTGCCGACGCCGCCCCGGGGGCCGGGACGGGGCGCCGGAGGCGTGCCGTCGGCCCCCGCCGCGGGGGGCGGGACGCACGACCTCCGGGCCGGCGTCGGAGGGGGCATGCCCCCCGCGCAGCGCCTTCGAAGCCCCGGCTCGGCCTCCGCGCGTGGAGGCGCCCGCACGGGGCGGGTAGGCTCCCCGTCCGTGCCGGCCCTGCCGCCCCTCCACACCCCCGCGCGCCGCCCCCCGAGCCGGCTCAGGCGCTGGCTGCGCCGCCTGCTGCTGCTGGCGTTGCTGCTGCTCGTGCTCGGCGTGAGCGCCTTCACGTGGTTGTGCTACTGGCCCCTCGAGGGCGGCCAGGAGCGCGTCACCGACCTGGTGCCGGGCAGCGCGGACTTCCTCGTGCGGACCACGTGGAGCGAGCTGCGGGACACGGGCTTCCTCCAGGCCAACCTGCGCGACGAGCCGCTCCTGCCCGACCTCGCGCACGTCTGGAGCCGGCAGGTCCGGCCGGCGCTCGACCGGCTGGCCGACACCGAGGCGCGCATCAACGCGCAGATCCCCCTGCAGCTGGCCACCTTCTCCGTCGAGGACGACCTGATCCCGGGCGAGGTGATCGTCGCGGGGCGCTGGTGCCGGGACCTGCCCCCCCCGCGCCCCCCCGGGTGGCGCGAGCTGCTGGTCCTGTTCCGCACGGGCTGGAAGGCCCGGGCGGCCGTGGCGGCCCTCGAGCACGGCTTCATCCGCGACGCCACGCGGGGCGACGGCGTGACGATCACGCCCACCGACGAGCCCGGCGTCTACAAGGTCGTGCTCGCCGGCGTCCGCGTCTCCGACCCACGCCACCGCTCGGGCTGCGGCGAGGGCTTCGTCATGCCGCCCGAGAACGAGTGGTACCTGGCCCGCGTCCGGGACGTGATCGCCTTCAGCAACAGCGCCAACCTGATCGCCAAGGCGGTGGACCTCGGGCGCGGCGCCGGCGCCTCCTTCGTGGAGCGGCCCGGGTTCCAGGTGGATCCGGCCCCGGGCGCCTTCACGGCCGCCATGGACCTGCGCCCGCTGCACGTCTACCTGCGCCGGCTGCTCGACCTGGGCGGCGAGCGCACGCGGGTGTTCCGCTACGTCCTCGGGGTCGACGCCCTCGACCGCATGGTCGGCCAGCTCTCGCTCGCCAACCCGGCGCAGGTCTCGGCCCGGGCCAGCGTGCGCTTGGAGGAGCGCGGTCTGGGCGAGGAGGTGCGCACGAACTACCGGGCGCCGCCGCTGGACGCGCGCGAGGGGCTGGCGGCCTTCCTGCCGGCGGCCGACACCTACGCGGCCCTGCAGCTGCGCACCGACCCGCTGCACCTGCTCAACGCGATCCACGACGGCCTGCTCAGCGGCGCCGAGCGCGACCTGTGGCGGCGCAACCTGCTCGAGAAGGGCACCTACGTCACCGTGGACGCCTTCCTGCGCGACATCGCCCAGTACCTGGGCGACTCGGTGGCCATCGCGGGGGGGCGGCTCTCCGAGCTCTACGACGCGGCGCGTTTCCCCGAGCTGGACGTGGACGACCGGGACCGGCCGCCCAACTCCCAGGGGGCGATCGCCTTCGTGGTGCCGCTGCGCCTGGGGGCCCGCCAGGGCGAGGTGGACGACTTCCTCGCCGCGCGCGTGCACCTGATGGGCTTCAGCAACGAGCTCGAGCGCGTGGAGTACCGGGGCTTCCGCTACACGCGCCTGAAGTTCGAGCGCGTCCAGGAGGCGGCCGACCTGCGGCTGGTCCGCCCGGCGTACCTGCTGGTCCAGGACCGGCTGGTCTTCGCGAGCCACGAGGCCTACTTCCGTCGCGTGCTGGACACGCTGGCCGAGCCGGAGCAGTTCCCCTCGGTGGCGCGCGACCCGTCGTTCCAGCGCACGATGGCGGCGCTCCCTCCGCAGGCGCACGTCTCGGTCTGGATCGACCTGGAGCGGCTCACGCGCGTGCCACCGCCCTCGCCCGACGTCGTGGCGGAGCCCGACCCTCCGGGCGGGCCGCGGGGCCTGCTCTGGGACCGGCGCAAGGCCTGGATCAACGACGTGAAGGAGTGGCGTCCGCAGGCCATCGAGCTGCGCCGCAAGCTGAGCCAGCGCTACGGGGGCGGCCCTCTGACGGTGCAGCAGGACGAGCAGGTGGAGCGCGAGATCGGCCTGGCGAAGGAGGCCTGGTACGCGCGCTACCCGGACTTCTTGGAGGAGTACCGGCGGCAGCTGCTGGGCTACCGGCGGCTGAGCTCGGTGGGGGCCGTGATGCGCGCCCAGGGGACCGAGCGCCTGGAGGCCGACACGGTGCTGCTGCTGCGCCCGGCGGACCCCCGCTGACCCGCCGGGGGCGAGGGTGCCAGACCCCCCTCGACACGTGTTCGAGGCCCGACGCTGGTAGGG
>CAZPOZ010000593.1:0-2508 GCA_964588235.1 uncultured Planctomycetales bacterium | reverse complement strand
CGGGCGTGCTCCAGACGACCGAGCCCGGGAAGGCGTCGAGCGCGGCGCGCACCAGCGCCTGCGCCCCGGGGTCGAGCTCGGCGACGGGCTCGTCGGCCAGCAGGAGGGACGGGCGGCGCGCGAGCGCGCGGGCGAGCGCCACGCGGCGCCGCTCGCCGCCCGAGAGCGCCGCCGCCGGCCGCTCGGCCACGTGCCCGAGCCCCAGGCGCTCGAGCCAGCCTGCCGCCGCCGCCGGCTCGCCCGCGAGCCGCGCCCCCAAGGCGACGTTCGAGCGCGCGCTGCCGGCAAAGAGGTGCGGACGCTGGTGCACCAGCACCGCCGCGCCGGGGGGCGGCAGGCCCGTGAGCCGCCCCGACGTCGGGTGCGAGAGGCCCGCCAACAGGTGCAGGAGCGTGCTCTTGCCGGCGCCGTTGCGGCCCGTGACGGCCAGCCGGGCCCCCTCCGCGAGCGTGAACGACACCGGCGCCAGCGCCAGCACCTCGCCGTGACGCACGCTGACCGCCTCGGCCCGGATCATGCGCGTCGCTCCCGCGCCAGCCGGGACGTGCCCACCGTGACCAGCGCCGCCAGGGCGAGCAGCACGAGCCCCGCGGCCAGCGCCCGGCCCAGCTCGCCGCGGCTCAGGTCGAGCTGGATCGCGCCGGGCAGGTTGCGCGTGTGCCCGCGCACGTTCCCGCCCACGATCAGCGCGATGCCCAGCTCGGTGAAGCAGCGGAAGAACGAGGTCAGCAGCGCCACGACCAGCGCCGGACGAACCTCGCCCAGCGCGAGCCTGAGCGTGGTCAGGCGGCCCGCGCGCAGCGCGCGCGCCGTCTCGACCACCACCCGGGGCAGCCCGCTCACGGCGGCGTGCACGTGCGAGGCCAGGATCGGCAGGGCCAGCAGCGTCAGGCCCAGCGTCATCGCCGCCTGCGTGTAGAGCAGGCCCAGGCTGCCCAGCAGGCCCCGGCGCGTCAGCAGCGCCCAGACGACCAGCCCGATCACCACCGTGGGCACGGCCATCAGCAGCCGGAGAGCGAACACCAGCACGCGCCCCCCCCGCGGCCGGGCCAGGGCCAGCCAGGCCCCGAAGGGGACCCCGAGGAGCGCGGCCAGCCCGAGCGCGAGCGCGCTCGTGGTCAGCGACACGCCGAGCGCCTCGAGCAGGTCGCGGTCGCCCGTGCGGATCAGCCGCCAGGCCTCCCGGAGTCCCTCGAGGAGCAGGTCCATGACGCCGTGCTACCACGCCCCCGCCCGCGGCCACCTCACCGCGGCGGCGCGCCGGGATGGAAGACGGGCTCGCCCCCCACCCGGAAGGCGGCGATGCGCGCCTGGCCCTCCGCGGAGGTCAGGTAGGCGACCACGCGCGCCGCCGGCTCCTGCGCCACGCCGGGCACCTTCGACGGGTCCACGGGCAGCAGCCCGTAGGGGTTGGCGAGCGCCGGGTCGCCCTCCACGAGCAGCGCCAGGCCGATGCGCGCGCGCATGGAGAGCCAGGTGCCGCGGTCGCTCAGCGTGTAAGCCAGCTTCTCGTGCGCGATCTGCAGCGTGGCGGCCTGGCCCTGCCCGGCCTCGAGGTAGCCCGCCCAGGCGGGACGCCCGCCGACGGCCTTCCAGAGCGCCTTCTCGCGGCCGTGCGTGCCGCTGTCGTCGCCGCGGGAGACGAACGTCGCCCCGGCCCGCGCCACCGCCGCCAGCGCCGCCGCCGCGCGCGCCCCCTTCGCCCCCGCGGGGTCGGCCGCGGGCCCCAGCAGGATGAAGTCGTTCCACATCAGGTCGTGGCGCGCGCGGGCGAAGCCCTCGGCCACGTAGGCGTCCTCCCGGGCGCGGTCGTGCACCAGCACCAGGTCGGCGTCCCCCCGACGCCCCAGCTCGAGCGCCTGCCCCGTGCCGACGGCCACGTCGATCAGCTCGACCCGGGCCACGCGGCGCAGCTCGGGCTTGAGCCACTCGAGCAGCCCCGTGTCGCGGGCGCTGGTCGTCGTGGCCAGCCGCACCCGCTCGGGCGCCGCCGGCCCCGGAGGGGCGCCGCAGCCCGCGGCCGTGAGGGCGAGGAGCAGGCCTGCCAGCAACGCGCGCCGATCCGGCATGGGACCTCCGCGGGACACGGGTGGGGCCCGCATGGTGCCCTCGGCCCCTCCCCGATCGCCCGGATTGCCCGGGTCGGACCACCGCCGGCGGGGCGCCCCACGCCCGCGCGCCGGACGACCCATGTCGACCCGACCCCGTGGAGCGCGCCGCTCAGGCGCCGAACCACCGGGGCGCGAGGGTGAAGAGCACGACGAGGTAGGCGACGAAGCCGGCGAGGAAGAGGCCCCCCTCGAGCCGCGAGAGCCGCGTGCGCCAGAGCGCGAGCGGCAGCAGCGCGAGGCAGAAGGCGAGCATCACGGGGCCGTCCAGCCCCAGCACCTGGGGAGCCAGGCGCTGCGGGGTGATCGCCGCCGTCAGCCCCAGCACGCCCAGCACGTTGAAGACGTTGCTGCCCAGCACGTTGCCCAGGGCGATGTCGGGCTGCCGCCGCAGCGCCGC
>CAZPOZ010000592.1:0-2520 GCA_964588235.1 uncultured Planctomycetales bacterium | reverse complement strand
GCGCCAGCCCGAGCCCACCAGCACGCCGGCCAGGAACACGAGGCGCACGCCCACCACGCGCGGCACGCCCGCGAGCGCCCAGGTGGAGGGGCGGCTCACGGCGTCGAACAGGTCGGCGCCGTCCACGGCCACCGCCGGACGGCTCAGGAAGGCGCAGGTGGCGCACAGCGTCCCGCCCACGACGCCCACCAGCGCCAGCACGCTCACCAGCAGGATCGCCAGCGGCGTGAGCACCGCGCCGAGCACGCCCGGCGCCTGGACCAGCCGGGCGGCCAGCCAGGCCAGCGCGAGCGGCGCGGCGAGCGAGAGCCCGAAGAGCAGCGGCGCCCCCCAGAGCGCGCCCAGGTGACGGCGCGCGTAGGCCAGCGCCGCGCGTCCCGGCTCGCGGCCGTGCCCGGTCAGGTCCACCGCGGCCAGGCGCGAGAGCGCCCCGCCGACGAAGCCCCACACCAGCACCAGCACCAGCCACTGCAGGCCCAGGTACAGCAGCAGCGCCCCGTCCCGGTCGCCCTCGTAGGCGGCGCGCAGCGGCTCCAGCACGTAGGCCACGGGCCGGCTCAGGGGCGCGCTGCGCTCCGTCTGGGTCAGCCAGCCGGCCAGCGCACTGCCGACCAGCAGCGCCGGACCTGAGAGCGCCACGCCCTGCAGCGCCATCAGGCGCTTGCGCATGTCGGTGGCAGCACGCCCCGCGGCGTGCCACAGCTCAGCGATCGTCGGGCTCGCGGGGCTCAGGGAAGGCTCCTCCGTCAGGGTCCGTCCACGGGCCCTCGCCGTCGGGCAGGCCGGGCTCCACGCTCTCGCCGGGGACGACGTAGTCTCCCCGGAGCCAGCGGCCCAGGTCCACCATCTTGCACCGGTCCGAGCAGAAGGGGCTGAGCGGCCCGGACGGGGGCGCGGACTTGCCGCAGGTGGGGCAGCGCCCCGCCGGGTGGACGCGCGGGCGGGGCCGGTCCGAGGGGCTCACGCGCCCTTCGGCTTCGCCCCCCGGGGGCCGTCTCTGCCTCGTGAGGAGCCGCCACGGCGGTCGCTCGCCGGGGTGGCGCCCGAGGAGCCTCCCTGCGACGGCCCGCGACCCGAGGAGCCGGGGCCCGTGGACGGCGCCGACGCCGGGCCGCCCGCCGGAGCCGAGGAGGCCGGGCTCGAGGGAGCGGGTCTCGAGGAAGCGGGTCTCGAGGGAGCGGGTCTCGAGGAACCGGGGCTGGAGGAACCGGGGCTCGAGGAACCCGGGCTCGACGAAGCCGGGCTGGAAGAAGCGGGGCTAGACGGAGCGGGACTTCCAGAACCCGCGCCCGCCGGGGCCGGCGAACCCGGCGCCGGGGAGCCCGCGCCGCCCGCGTCCTTCCCGCCCTCCGCGCCCGCCCCGCTGCGCTTGTAGTCGGTGATGTAGAAGCCCGAGCCCTTGAAGATCAGCCCCGAGCCGGCGCCCACCTGGCGCTCGAGCTTGCTCTTGGCGCACTTCGGGCACTTGCGCAGCCGCTTGTCGTTCATGCCCTGGAAGGCTTCGAAGGTGTGGCCGCAGGCGCCGCAGACGTAGTCGTAGGTGGGCATGGCGGCGCTCCTCAAACGGCCCGCAAGCAGATCCTCTGGGGGGCAGGGGTCGGGGGGTGGTCCGTGGTGGGCTGCTCCAAGCAGGGGCCAACGACGACAAGCCTGCGCGCGATGTCCCGCCCCCCTAGGGAACTGCTGGCGGGGGACACTACGTGCTGGGAGCCGCGGCGGCGCCGGGCGCCTTCGCCACGGTCACCTGGGCCGGGCGCACCACGCGCCCGTGCAGGCGGAAGCCCGGACGCACGACGGCGGCCACCTGGCCGGCGGGCAGGTCGGCGCGCTCCACCATCATCAGCGCCTCGTGCGCCGACGGGTCGAACGCCTGGCCCACGGGCCGGATCAGCTCGATCCCGTAGCGCTGGAGCAGCGCCTCGAGCTGCTGGCTCACGAGCGCGACGCCGCCCCGCAGCGGGTCGCCCTCCGGCACGCCGCTCACCGCCAGCAGCGCCGCCGCCAGCCCCTCGGCCAGCGGGACGAGGTCCTTGACCACGTCCTCGACCGCGAAGCGGCGGTCCTGCTCGGCCTGGCGCGCGATGCGCCGGGACTCGTTGACGAACTCGGCCTGCGCGCGCTTGAGGCGGTCCTCGAGCACGTCGGCCTCGGCGGCGCGGGCCGTCAGGCGCGCCCACGCGGCGGGGTCGGGGCGGGACGACGGGGCGCCGCCCTCGGCCGACCCGGCCTCGGGGGCCGGGGCGTCAGACCCGTCCTCGGGCGGCGGGACATGCTGTTCGTCGGTGTCGGGGCGCATGGCGTCCTCGCTGGGCTACCGGCCGCCACGCTGCTGGCGGCGGACCTCGTCCTCGAAGCGCCGTCGCGCCGGGCCGATCTCGCCCGACTCGGCCTCCCGCAGCGCCTCCAGCGCCTTGCGCAGCGCCTTGCCCGGGTTCTTGGGCACGTCGTAGGCGATGCGCACGAACAGGCTGCCCGTGCCGCTGCCCTGGAAGCGCGGCAGGCCGCCGCCGCGCACGCGCA
>CAZPOZ010000591.1:0-2531 GCA_964588235.1 uncultured Planctomycetales bacterium | reverse complement strand
GCCGGCGGGGTTGAGGTGCGAGCGGTTGCCCTCGTACACGCGCCAGCCGTGGTTGGCGCCGCGCTCCACACGGTCGACCTCCTCGCGGGCGCCCTGGCCCACGTCGCCGGCCCACAGCTCGCCCGTGGCCCGGTCGAAGGAGCAGCGCCAGGGGTTGCGCCAGCCCAGCGACCAGATCTCGCCGCGGGCGCCGGCCGTGCCCACGAAGGGGTTGTCGGCCGGGACGGCGTAGGTGGCCTGCCCGCGCACGTCCAGGCGCAGGATCTTCCCCAGCAGCGCGCCCAGGTTCTGCCCGTTCTGCTGCGGGTCGTCGCCGCTGCCGCCGTCGCCCAGCGCCACGTAGAGCAGGCCGTCGGGGCCGAACCCGATCCAGCCGCCGTTGTGGTTCTCGTACGGCTGCGCGACCGTGAGCACGACCTCCGCGCCCGCGGCGTCGGCGGCGTCCTGGTCGGCGGCGAGCGCGCGGTAGCGCGCCAGGACCGAGCGCCGCGGGCCGGCGGCGGAGTAGTGCACGTAGAAGGTGCGGTTCGTGGCGTAGTCGGGGTCGAAGGCCAGGCCGAGCAGGCCCTCCTCGTTGCCGGCGCGGCTGACCGGCCCGCCCACGGCCGCGCGCAGGTCGAGGAAGGTGCGCACCTGGGCGCCGGTCACGTCGTCGCGGTTGGGGAAGACCAGGATGCGGCCGTCCTGCTCGACGACGAACACCCGGTCGCTGCCGTCGGGGGGCGCCGCCAGGAAGACGGGCCGCGAGAAGCTGAGGGTGGGGAAGGCCCGCACGGGCGTGAGGGCGCCGGGGGCGGGCCCGGTCGCGGGGAAGCGCAGCGAGTCGCCCAGCGGCACGCGCTGGGTCAGGCCGTAGGGGGCCTCGGAGCCGGGCGGCTCCCCGGACCCGCCGCCGCCGCCGCAGGCGTGGAGCACGAGCGAGAGCGTGAGCAGGGAGGGCAGGAGCGCGAGGACGTGGATCAGGCGGCGCACGGGGTCTCCGCGGAAGACCCTAGCCCAACCTGCCGGACCTGCGCCCGCCCCCCGCGCACGGGTCACGCCTTCGATTGGTTGCATACTGCAACTTCAGCGGGCCCTCGACGCCCTCCGGGTCGCCGGGGCCGACCCGGCCCCCTACCAGGGCGCGGCGTCCTTGAGGGCGTCCAGGGCCAGCCCGAGGAACTCCTCCACGGGCAGCCCGAGCCCCTCGCAGCGGCGGATGAGAGGCCGCTCGACGTTCACGGCGAACTTGCGGTCGTGGAAGCGCTTCACCAGGCTCTTCAGCTCGACGTCGCGCACGTCCTTCGAGGGCAGGATCTGGCTCGTGGCGTGGACGAGGCCCACGACGGCCTCCGCGCAGGAGACCGCGTGGTCCAGGGCCGAGACGCAGCGGATCCCGGTGGCCTGGAGCCCCGCGTCGTTGTGCGCGGCGATGGCGTGGATGCCCGCGGGGTGCATCCCCTCCTCCTTGAACACCTTGGCGGCCTCCAGGCAGTGCCGCTCGGGCTCCTTCACGCGGTCGAAGTCGAGGTTGTGCAGCAGCCCGAGCACGCGCCAGGCCGCCTCGTTGCGGCCCAGCCGGCGCGCCAGCGCGCCCATCACCACGGAGGCCATCTCCATCTGGCGCCGGAGGCTCGGCGTCTTCACCCAGGCGTCGAACAGGTGCCGCGCGCGCTCGATCGTGACGCCCAGGTCGTCCACGTCGTCGGCCGGGTACCCCAGGATGTGCTGCCAGGCGGGGTCCATGCGCTCCGCCGGCGCCTGCGCCGCTCGGCCGGCGAGGTCCGCGGCCGCGGCGGCGGTGGCGGCGGGAGCCTCGGGCGCGGGGGCCGGCGGGGCGGGCGGCGGCGCCTCGGAGGCGGCCGTCGGCTTCATCAGCGGGAAGAGGACGACTTCGCGCAGCGTGTCCTGCCCGGTCAGCAGCGAGACGAAGCGGTCGATGCCCATGCCCCAGCCCGACATGGGCGGCATGCCGTGCTCCATCGCCAGCAGGTAGTCCTCGTCCACCTCGAGGGCCTCGTCGTCGCCGGCCGCGCGGGCGGCGGCCTGCTCCTCGAAGCGCGCGCGCTGGTCCAGCGGGTCGACCAGCTCGCTGTAGGCGTTGACCACCTCCCAGCCGTTCACGACCAGCTGGTAGCGGTCCGTGCGCCCGGGCTCGACGTCGCTGCGCCGCGCCAGGGGCGAGAGGTCGATGGGGTGGTCGGTCACGAACACCGGCGCCCGCAGCCGCGGACGCGAGACCTTCTTGTAGAGCACGTCCACCAGCGTGCCGCGCCCGAGACGCTCGAGGTCGCCGCGCTCCAGCCGCAGGCCCTTGGCCGCGATCGCCGCGCGCAGGGAGGCGGCGTCGGGGTGCCGGTCGACGTCGATCCCGCAGTCGTTCAGGATCAGGTCGCGCAGCGCGACGCGGGGCCAGGGAGGCGTGAAGTCGGTCACCTCGCCGCCGAAGCGCACGACGCGCGAGCCGAGCAGCCGGTCGAGCAGGAACGTCACCAGGCCCTCGGTGAAGTCCATGTTGTCGCGGTAGTCCCACCAGGCGGCGTACCACTCCG
>CAZPOZ010000590.1:0-2536 GCA_964588235.1 uncultured Planctomycetales bacterium | reverse complement strand
GATGCAGCCCACGTTGAGGCACACGCCGCCGATCTTGTCCTCCTCGATCACGGCGGTCCTGAGGCCCAGCTGCGCGGCGCGGATGCCCGCGACGTAGCCGCCGGGGCCGCTGCCGATCACCACCAGGTCGAAGGCGTCGTTCGCCATGGAGAGGCTCCGGGAAGGGCTCCCCAGCCTTCGACGGCCGGGGAGGTCGGGGGTTTCGGGGCGCGTGCGTCCGTGAAGCAGGCAGCGGGTCAGACGGGCAGGCCGCCCTCGAGGCGGGCCTGCTGGTCCAGGAGCAGCGCGGGCGTGCGGGCCCACACGTCGGTGAACAGCGAGCCCAGGGCCGGCGGGGGGGCGGCCTCCACCTTCGCGATCGCCGCGCTGATGCGCTGGCCCGCCTCGGCCAGGAAGGCCTCCTCGCGCGCGTCGCTCCACTCGTTCCTCGCGACCAGCCAGGCGCGGTGACGCAGCAGGGGGTCCTTCTTCTCCCAGGCCTGCGCCTCGCGCTCGTCGCGGTACTTGCTGGGGTCGTCCGAGGAGGAGTGCCCGCCCAGGCGGTAGGTGAGGCATTCGACGAAGGTCGGGCCCTCGCCGCGGCGCGCGCGATCCACCGCCGCCTTCGTGGCCACGTAGCAGGCCAGCACGTCGTTGCCGTCCACACGCAGGCCCGGCAGGCCGTAGGCCCGGGCCTTCACGGCCAGGGTCTCGCTGGCCGTCTGGGCCTTGAGCGGCACCGAGATCGCCCACTGGTTGTTCTGGCAGACGAACACCACGGGCGCCTTCCAGACCCCGGCGAAGTTGAGCCCGGCGTGGAAGTCGTTCTCGCTCGTGGCCCCGTCGCCCAGGTAGCCGGCCACCACGACGCCGTGCCCCCGCACCTGCGCGGCGCGGGCGGCGCCCGCCGCCTGGGTCACCTGCGTGGCGATCGGCGAGGAGAGCGAGACGTACAGCGCGCCCCGGTCGCTGTAGTGGCAGGGCATCTGCCGTCCGCCCGTGGGATCGGCCGCGTTCCCGAAGCACTGGGCCACGTAGTGCTCCAGCGCCATCCCCCGCCACAGCGACACCGCCCCCTCGCGCAGCGCCGGGAAGAACCAGTCGGCCGGCTCGAAGGCCGCCCCCGTGCCCAGCGTGCTGCCCTCCTGGCCCTTGGCCGTGCCGTAGAAGCCGATGCGCCCCTGACGCTGGAGGTTCAGCATGCGCTGGTCGAGGGCGCGCTGGAACAGCATGGCCTCGAGCAGGCGCACGGCCAGCCCCGCGGGCAGCGGGGGCACCTCAGCCACCTCGCGCCCGGCGGGATCGACCAGCTGGAACAGGCCCAGCGGCCCGACCTCGTAGGGGTCGGGGGCCGGAGGCAGCGCCGCCGCGCGCGGCGAGCCGGGGGCGGGCTTGGCCTTCGCCACGCGGCTCAGGCCCCCTCGAGCAGCAGCAGGCCGGGGGTCTGCAGCAGCCGGATCAGCTCGTTCATGAAGCGCGCCGCCGTCGCGCCGTCCACGATGCGGTGGTCGAGGGTGATCGACAGGTTCGCCATCTTGCGCACGACGATCGCCCCGTCGCGCACCACGGGGCGGTCGGAGATCTTGTAGACGCCCAGGATGGCCACCTCGGGGTAGTTCAGGATCGGCGTGGCCAGGAGGCCGCCGATCGAGCCGGCGCTGGTGATCGTGAAGGTGCCGCCCTTGAGGTCCTCCAGCGCCACCTTCTTGGCACGGGCGGCCTCGGTGAGCCGCTGCAGCTCGGCGGCCACGTCGAGCACCGAGCGCCGGTCCACGTGCTTGACCACCGGCACCGTCAGGCCGTCCTCGGTGTCGGTGGCCAGGCCGATGTTCACGTCGCGCTTGAGCACGTACTCGTTCTTCGTGTCGTCCACCAGCGCGTTGAGCGAGGGGAACTTCCGCAGGCACACGACCAGGGCCTTCATGATGAAGGGCAGGAAGGTGAGCTTCACGCCGCGGGCCTCGGCGGAAGGCTTGCCGGCCTCGCGCAGGCGCACCACCTCCGTCATGTCGCACTCGTCGGCGTAGGTGAAGTGCGGCGCGTGCTGCTTGCTGCGCAGCATCTGCTCGGCGATCTTGGCGCGCAGGCCGCGCAGCGGCACGCGCTGGTCCTCCGCGAGCACCGCCGGGGCGCTCACGGGCGCGCGCGGGGGCGGGGCCGCGGGCGCCGCCGCGCGCGGCGCGGCGGCCGGGAGGGCGGCGGCCGGGAGGGCGGCGCCGGCAGCCGCCGTGGCGGGCCTGGCGCCCGAGGCGGCGAAGGCCTCGAAGTCGCTGCGCGTGAGCCGCCCGCCGGGGCCCGTGGCGGGCACGCTGTTCAGGTCGATGCCCAGCTCGCGCGCGCGCCTGCGCGTGGCCGGCGCGGCCAGCGTGCGTGCGCGCGCCGCGACGGCCGCCGGGGCGGGGGCAGCCGCGGGCGCCGGGCTCGCCGCCTTCGGGGTGCTCGGCGCCGCGGCCGCCGGCCTGGCCGCCGCGGCCGCCGAGGCCGCCGCGCCCGCCGGCGCTCCGGCGCCCTCCTCGATCACCACCATCACCGAGCCCACGGGCACCTTCTGGCCCTC
>CAZPOZ010000589.1:0-2540 GCA_964588235.1 uncultured Planctomycetales bacterium | reverse complement strand
CCCTCGGTGAAGTCCATGTTGTCGCGGTAGTCCCACCAGGCGGCGTACCACTCCGCCATGGTGAACTCCTGCAGGTGCGAGGGGTCCATGCCCTCGTTGCGGAAGCAGCGCGCCACCTCGAAGACGCGGTCGAAGCCGCCGGCGACGCACTGCTTGAGCCAGGTCTCCGGGGCGATGCGCAGCACGCAGGGCAGGTCGAGCGCGTTGTGGTGCGAGAGGAAGGGCTTGGCCAGCGCGCCCGAGGCCTTCGTCTGGAGCACCGGCGTCTCGACCTCCTCGAAGCCGTGCGCCCGCAGCGCGGCCCGGAGCGTCTCGACGAAGGCGGCGCGGAACCGGAAGCGCGTCAAGGTGTCGCGCTGGGCCCGGTCCGCGGGGAAGGGCGGCGCCTCGGCCGCCGGGACGCGCGCCGCGGCGAAGCCCAGGTGCGGGTAGGGCGGGCGGGACGGGCCGCCGGGCTCACGGTGGCTGAGCAGGTCGAGGTAGCGCTGGCGCTGGCGCCGCTCGACGTCGGAGAGCCCGTGCCACTTCTCGGGCAGCGGGCGCAGGGTCTTGGCCAGGAAGGTCCACGACGTGGCCCAGACGGTGGGCTCGCCCTTGCGGGTCCGCCCGGTGGGCCCCTCCACCCCCACGAAGTCGCCCAGGTCCACGGTCCGCGCGAACAGCCCGGCCGAGCCCTCGCCCAGGGTGGCGGCATCCAGGCCCGCCTGCAGCAGGCCCGAGCCGTCCAGCAGGGTCACGAAGGTGAGCTTGCCGAAGGCGCGCAGCGCCACGACCCGCCCGGCCGTGCGCACGACGGGCCCGGAGCGCCCCTCGGCGGCCGTCGCCGCCACCGCGTGCGCCTCGGACAGGTCGTGGGTGCGGGGGAAGCGGTCGGCGTAGGGGCGCACGCCGGCCTGCCGCAGCAGGCCCAGCTTGGCGATGCGCGCCTCGCGTTGGTCGTTGGACATCCGGCGCCCCTCCGCCCGGCCCTCAGGGCACGCCCACGGACGAGCGGCCGCGGGTGAGGATCTCGCAGCCCCCCTCCACGACGGTGATCGTGTGCTCGAACTGCGCCGAGAGCGAGCCGTCGGCGGTGACCGCGGTCCAGCCGTCGTCGAGCATCAGGCAACGCCAGTCGCCCACGTTGATCATCGGCTCGATGGTGAAGGTCAGGCCCACGTCGAGCACGAGCCCGGTGCCCGGCCGGCCGTAGTGCGCGATCGTCGGCGGGCCGTGGAACACCTTGCCGATGCCGTGCCCGGCGAACTGCCGCACGACCGAGTAGCCCAGGGGCTCGACGTAGGACTGGATCGCGTGCCCGACGTCGCCCACGGTCGCCCCCGGCCGCACGACCGCGATGCCGCGCTTGAGGGCCGTCTCGGTGACCTCGACCAGGCGGCGGGCCTCGTCGCTCACGCGCCCCACGCAGAAGGTGCGCGAGGCGTCGCCGTACCAGCCGTCCAGCACGGGCGTCACGTCCACGTTGACGATGTCGCCTTCGCGCAGCACGCGCTTGGCGCTCGGGATGCCGTGGCACACGACCTCGTTGACCGAGGTGCAGCAGTGCTTGGGGAACGGGCGGTCGCCGCCGCCGACGTAGCGGTAGGGGCCGCTGGAGGCCCCGGCCTCGCGCGTCAGCCGGTCCACGAGCTCGTCGATCGCGCCCGTGGTCACGCCGGGGGCCACCAGGGCTGCGACCGCGTCGAGGATCGCGGAGGCCAGGTCGCCGGCAACGCGCATGCCGGCGAGGTCGTCGGGGCGCAGGCGGACGGGGCCTCTCTTGGTCGTGCCGGCCATGGGGAGCCCTCTCCTACCACGGAACCGGTGGAGCGCGGCGTTTGGGTGGTGTCCTGGTTCGCGGCCCCGGCGGCCGTATCGTCCGTCCATGGCCGCCTCCGTGTCCGCCCCCGCATCCCCCCGTCGGGGGCGCGGGCGGCCCCGCGGCCGCCGGCCTGCGGACGCCGGCGCACCGCCGCGGCGCGCGGCGCCGGCGGAGGTCGGGTGACGACGCGGCCGGACCCGCCGTGGGAGCGCGCGTGCCGGGCCTGCGGCGCGCCCCAGCAGGCGCCGGGCCCGCGTTGCTGGATCTGCGGCGAGGCGCTCGTGGCCAGGCCGCGGCCTCGGGCGGCCACGCGCGCGCCCGCGCGCCTGGCCGACGCGTGGGGCCTGCTCCTCGCGCTGGCCCTGATCGCCGGCACCTTCCTGCGCGAACCCGGGCTCAGCGTGACGCTGACCGTCGCCGCGCTGCCCTACGCCCTGCTGCAGCTGCGCAAGGGCGGGGCCGCCACCTTCCTGGCCCTCGTGCTGGTCCTCCTGGGAGCCCTGGTGACCAGCGGGGTGGCGTTCTGGTTCACCTTCCTCGTCCTCGCGCGTGCGGACGCGGGCACGGTCCTGAGCCTCGGGGTCGCCCTGGCGACCTTCGTCGCCATCAGCGTGGTCGCGGTGCGGTCCCTCGCGCGCGCGCCCGGGCCTCGACGACGTCCACGTCTCCGTGCGCGGTGAGCCGCTGGCGGAGCTCGAGCCGCGGGCCCGCGCCCCGACGGGCCGGGCTCAGGCCCAAC